>VSPW01000179.1 GCA_009775535.1 Muribaculaceae bacterium | reverse complement strand
GTTTATCACATCATAAGAATAACTGCATGCAAAAACAAGCGAAGCCAGGACCATAATGTCCTGGCTTCGCTGTTATCCTTGGGATTTTCAGTCGTGATGATGTCGGCTATGATTGCCATGCTTCTTACCGCGTTTTTTATGATGCCTTTCATGCTTCGGCTTATGATGATGGTGATGCCCTCCATCCGTATCATGGTAGTATACCCCTACAGGCACACCATACACATATGGCATAAACATGTCCTCCCATGCATCGGCCGCATGCTCCACAGCCTTTCGGTATTTTTTATATGCCTTCCTTTGCTTCTTGTTATATTTATGGTAGCTATGGCCAGGATCATATCCGCAGTCATACCCAGGCAACAGCGGGACGCGCACCACGGCGGGTACTGGCACGGCCGGATACACGGGCATATTTGTCACATTAAACCCGAAGCCATCGCTTCCGGCACTGAAAGAAAAATAAGTCTGCCCCATCGCTGCTGAGGCCGAGAGCAAGGGTATCCCCAATAAAGCTACTATACGTCCCATATCCCTATTATATAGTATTATGTCCCTAGAATACCCCTGTCACTAGGAATATCCTATACAATAATATATACAATCGGCCTATAGCAAATGTTTCCCGGGACGACAAGAATATGGATTACCCTCTACCGGATATAGTGTGGCATTGATTCCGGCACAACCATCGATATCTCTACCATCCCTGCAATGACACCACCGCACCTCCATGGCGTCTGGTAGATGACTTTCCGTTGTCCGTTTTTTGAGATTGTATATGCATTGCTGTCTCCTGTAGCAAGCATATGACGTATCTTGGCACGCGACTCCTCTGAATGACATTCAAACAAGTTCTTGCCTATGAGGTCGCCATGAGCGGCAAATGTCTCTTTGGCCCGCCGGTTCATGTATTTGATAACACCATTGATGTCGCAGACTGTCACCGCACAATTGATATCATCCGGCCATTGCAATGCAGAAATTTCCATATCAGTAACCAATTTAATAGTCAATACTTTGTGTCTTATCGTTTTGTAATCATGGATAAACAATAATGCAAATATAGCCATAAGTCGAGAGTAATGCCAAATTCATTTGAACATTGAAGGGCAGTACAAATACAGTAATGTATCATCTATCAGCCGCATATATGGAATGGCAGACCGTTACGCATTAGCCCTGTATTCATTTGGTGGCGTACCTGTCATTTTTTTGAACCATCGGCTAAAATGCTGCGGGTAAGTGAAACCAAGGTCGTATGAAATCTCACTGATCGTTTTTTGACTGCCCACAATACGGTCTTTTGCTACATTCACCATCTTCTGCTGTATGTGCCTCAATGCCGACATTCCAGTTTCTTTCCGAAGAAGGTCGCTAAGGTAATTTGCGGACATATTCAATTTGTCAGCACAATACTGTACAGTCGGAGAACCGTTTTCTGCTGGAACTGAGGAGGCAAAATATCCGTCAAGCAACTCTTCAAAACGCGAGATGACATCGCTGTTAAAACTCTCTCGCGTAATAAACTGCCTGTCATAGAAACGTACACAATAATCCAGCAACAGTTTTAGTTTGTCTATGATTAAAGATTTGCTATGCTTGTCAATGGGATGCTGCAACTCCTCTTTAATATGTATCATGGACTCCACGATGATTTTTCGTTCATGGCCTGACAAATGTAAAGCCTCATTGGCATTATAGGAAAAATAAGAATATTCCTTAATGGCTTTCGCCATGTACGTACCCTGCAAAAATTCAGGATGGAAGGCAACTATCCACCCTTTCGGCTGATGACACTGTCCGTCGTCGTCAGATCCCATGGCCTGACCTGGCGCAACAAAAAGCATAGTCCCACGGTGATAGTCATATACACTACGTCCATACTTCAATGTTCCGCATTCCAAGTCTTTCAACAAAATCAAAAAGACATTAAACAGCTTCCAGCCATATCTTAACGGCTTTGCCTCATGGCAATCTATCACAGAGACCAATGGATGCACGGTCTCTATTCCGAAATAGTCGTTATACTCCTGAATGGAGTCAATCCTTTTTATCTCGTCCATATGCAAAATTAATATTTTTTCTACAAAGTCAAGACGGTTGCCAACACCTAGGCATATCAAAATCACATACAATATTATCCATGTCACTAGAATCGATAATATTGGTAATCCAATCAGTGATTTTGATACACCGTACAACATCAACCAGTTGTAACTTTGCAGCATACAACATTACAATAAATCAGTTATGAATAAACTTGCAGTAATACTCACTACAGCAATCACAATAATGGCAAACTCAAATGTTATGGCACAACGGATAATAACCCAGACAGCAGGACGCACCGCACTTGGTGATTTTGCTCCAAAATTCGCAGAACTTAACGATGATATCCTGTTCGGCGAGGCAGTATGGAATGATTCCACCCTCACGCTCCACGACCACAGCATGGTCACCATATCGATACTTCTCGGCAAGGGTCTTATTGACTCTTCATTCCGTTCCCATCTCGAAATGGGGAAAAAGCATGGCATAACCCGCAATGAGATTGCCGCATTGCTTACACAGGCAGCGTTCTACGCCGGATGGCCAAACGCATGGGCCGGATTCCGCATTGCAAAAGAAGTATGGGCAGACCCGACAGATACAGATACGCAGAAAGAACGCTTCCAACAGGAGATGATATTTCCGATTGGAGAACCCAACACTGCATATGCCAAATACTTCCAAGGCAACAGCTATATAGCCCATATTTCAAGCACACAGATTCCATTCTCAAATGTGACATTTGAGCCATGTTGCCGCAACAACTGGCATATCCATCACGCCACAGCAAGCGGTGGGCAGATGTTAGTCGGCGTAGCCGGTCGCGGATGGTATCAAGAAAAAGGCAAACCTGCACAAGAGATATTGCCAGGGGACGTCATCCATATCCCTGCCAACGTCAAGCACTGGCATGGGGCTGCCGCCGACAGCTGGTTTGCGCACCTGGCCTTTGAAATACCTGGAGAGAACACATCAAATGAATGGCTTGAGCCTGTAACTGATGAAGAATACAATAAACTTAAATAATCGATTTATTCCTTACTATTTCATGAAACATTTCATCCTTACCACCATTTTTTCGTAATTTTGCATCGGCCATTATTAACCGCAAAACCAACTATATGCTACAAATCACTCCAAATGTACGGTTTATTGGGGTCGAAGATGACAATCTCGATCTTTTTGAAGGGCAATACCCCATATGTAAAGGTATTTCCTACAATTCCTATCTCATTCTTGATGAAAAGATAGCCATAGTTGATTCGGTGGACATACGCAGGAGTTGTGACTGGCTGGCCAAACTCAACTATGCCCTGGATGGCCGAAGTCCCGATTTCCTTATAATACAGCATGTCGAACCGGACCATTCTGGCAGCATCAAGGCCCTGCTTGACATTTATCCCGGAATAAAGGTCGTAGCCACAACAAAAGCAGTGTCCATGCTTTCAAATTTCTTTGAAGGGACAGATTTCAATGGGCGTTCAATCCCGGTGAACGATGGTGACACCTTGTCACTTGGCCAGACTGCCTTGCGGTTTATAACCGCCCCTATGGTCCATTGGCCGGAAGTGATGATGACACTTGACGAGACAGACGGCATACTGTTTTCCGCGGATGCATTCGGTTCTTTCGCGACATACTCGTCAACAGAAGCATGGGACAACGAGGCAAGACGCTATTACTGCAATATTGTCGGCAAGTATGGGACTAGTGTACAAGCCGTAATGAAGAAACTGAC
>VSPW01000178.1 GCA_009775535.1 Muribaculaceae bacterium | reverse complement strand
ATGATATGGGGATGTGGTGTCATTCCGGGAATGTGATGGTGATGTCACGTGAAAGGTCTTCATGGTTTACGCATATGTCCACTTCCACGGTATCGTCAGGAAGTATTGCCTCTACCCTGTCGGGCCATTCTATCAGGCATACTGAACCGGAGTCGAAATAGTCTTCAACACCTATGTCAAGGGCCTCTTCAAGTGATTCCAGACGGTAGAGGTCGAAATGGTATATCGGTTTGCCGTCAGTGCTGCTATTGTATTCATTTATTATGGAGAAGGATGGGGAATTGGCCATATCGTCGGTCACCCCTAATATTTTTGCAAGGGCGTTGATGAAGGTCGTCTTCCCGGCCCCCATTGATCCGTTGAAAGCGAATACTGTATATTTGCCCATATGGGCGGCGAACTCTTGGGCCGCATTGTTCAATGAGTCGAGATGCGGCACGTGTATGGTGATTTGTGGCATTGTATTTATTTGGGGCTAAGTGTTATTACCGGAACTAGCATCTCTTCCATCGATATGCCTCCGTGCTGGAATGTGCCGGTGTAATATTGCACGTAATGGTTATAGTTGTTGGGATATGCGAAGAAGTCGTGTCCGGTAGCGAATATGTAGGCCGATGACACGTTTGGCGACGGAAGGCCGAAACGTTCGGGCCGCTTGATCTCATATACCTGGCGAGGGTTGTAGTTCAAGGCTTTGCCTACTTTGTAGCGCAGGTTGGTGTTGGTGTTCTTGTCGCCGATCACTTTTATGGGTTTGTCCACGCGTATTGTGCCATGGTCGGTTGTGAGTATTATCTTGTAGCCTTTGGCGGCGATGCGGCGGAACAGTTCCAATGCTGATGAATGGCGGAACCATGATTCTGTCAGTGAGCGGTAGGCGGCATCTGTTGAGGCCAGTTCCCTTATCATCTTCGACTCGGTACGTGCATGAGACAGCATGTCGATAAAATTGAGGACAATGACATTCAGGTCGTTTTGTTCCAGTTTGGGTAGCTCTCCTATCAGCCGATCGCCGGCTACGGAGTCGTTTATCTTGTTGTAGGAGAAGCGGCATTGACGCCGGTAGCGTTTGAAATGGGTTTCAATCAGAGGGGCTTCGTTAAGGTTTTTCCCTTCTTCTTCGTCTTCATCCACCCATAGGTCAGGGAACAAGCGGGCAATCTTTTCAGGCATTAGTCCGGAAAAGATTGCATTCCTTGCATATTGTGTGGCTGTCGGAAGGATGGATGTATATAGGTCTTCGTCGAATGTGAAATATTCGGCCAGCATTGGTTTTATGGTACGCCATTGGTCGAGACGGAAATTGTCGATCAATATGAAGAATACCTTTTCGTTGGCGTCAAGTAGCGGGAAGACCTTGTTTACAAACAGGCGCGGGCTGAATTGGGGTATGCCTTTTTCAGTGGGCTCGGCTGTTATCCAGTCCTCATAATTGCGTTTGATATATTTGGCGAATTCCGTGTTGGCTTCGTCTTTCTGCATGTATAGCATTTCCGTCATAGCGGCATCGGAAGATTCCAGTTCCATCTCCCAAAATGTCAGCCTGGAGTACAGTGCATACCAGTCGTCCATTGTCCTGGCTGAGGATATCATCTGGGATATGCCGGAGAATTGCTGGCGGTAGTCGTTTGTGGCCTGTTCGCTTACCAGCTGTTCGCTGTGCAGGTTTTTCTTTAATGACAGGAATATCTGGTTCGGGTTTACGGGCTTTATCAGGTAGTCCGCGATTTTGTTTCCTACAGCCTGGTCCATAAGGTTCTCTTCCTCGCTTTTGGTGATCATTATCACAGGTATATGCGGGAAGTCCTGCTTTATTAGCGCAAGGGTTTCGAGTCCGGTCAGTCCTGGCATGTTTTCATCCAGGATTATTATGTCGAAATGCCGTGTTTGCACCATCTCCAATGCATCACGTCCGTTGTTGGCTGTCTCTACGGTATAACCTTTGGAGCGCAGGAACATAAGGTGGGGCTTGAGGAGGTCGATTTCATCATCGGCCCATAATATGGTATGTGTCGTTCCCATTTTCTTTTTTTGAAATTTATCAGTCGAAGAGGGGGTCATCGCCTTCAGAACCGGCAGGGTATTCAGGCATTGGTGGCAGTGGCTCTTTTATGGGGGCGAGCGGCGTGACTTTGGGTTCCGGTTTCTTGGCTTTGGGTTCAGGCACGGTTATGTTGCCTATTGAGCTCCCATCTGTTTGCGGTATGTCGCCCTGTGACGTAGGCTGTCCGGCCTCATCTTGATGCTTGGGGGCTTCCGGTTCTTCCTGTAGCGTATTCTCTTCGGTGTCTGTATATGATTTGTCGTCAATGAATTGGAAATATTGTTCAAATGAGCCTCCTGATTTAAGCAGGGCTTCAAAATTTGGGGCGCTTATCTCGATAGGACGGACTTGCCGGGGTAGAATGAATGAAGGTGTCTGCGACATGACTTTGCGGTAGTGGTCGAGTTCGTTCTGATTGTCAAATCCACGTACTATAAGCATTCCGAGACGTCCGAAGTTCATCTGTTCCAGGTCGAAGTCCTTTACAACAAACGAAGAGAAGTTGAATCTGGCCACGTCATATAGCAGCAGGTTGGATTGTACCTGGTCGGTGGGATACAGGAGGACAAGGAGCTGTTTAGCTTCAGGGTCGATTGTGAATATCAGCGAATCGGCAGAGGTTGCAATTGAATCGTTGCCCAGCTTTGTATCCCATATCATGCCGCGTAAGTTTGATGCGTTGCCGTCGTTTATTTTTCGTCCTTGTGCCATGCCTTTTAGCCATGCGGATGCTATGGGGGCTATATCCGTATCGGGATAACGTTTCAGCATGTCGCGCAGGACATTGTTGAATTTTTCAGGTTGGCGTTCGGTGACATATGCCAATGCATGCAGGAACATGAATTTTGGCATTATCTTGCTCATCGGGTAATTCTCCATCATGTCGGAGTATGCTTTGTGCACTTCTCCGTTCCTGTTGTCCAGATATGCTTCGTATGTAGCTTCGTATAGCTTCTGCTGATCTTCGTCCATTGATTTCAGCCGTTCGATGTAGTGGGGATCGCGCATCGCTATACCATATTTTGATTCCGGGAATTCTTTCAATATGAGTTGCCTGTACTTTTCGGCATCTGCCGTGCGGCCGTCGCGCACGGCCATCAGGTACATGTTGTAGTAGATGTCAAGCCGGTATACATTGTCTGGATACTGTGTCTGTAGCCTGTCAAATTCGATTGCCGCTGCAGGGTAGTCTTCAAGATCGTCCTTGAGTATTATACCCATATTGTAGAGGCCTTCTTGGATTATTTCATTGGATGTAAGTATTTCGGCTTCAGTGGTCGGTATCTGCCGCAGATAATATTCAGGATAATGCGGGTCTTCGTAGCGGGCGATCTCTTCCTGTGAAGGTTCAGGTATGCTGTCGGCCTGTCCGTTTTCCTCCAATTCAGTATCCATGTCGTTCTCGTTTCCGTCATTGTTGAAGTCAGACATGCTGAATGTTGCCTTGTTGCGCCTGCGCCAGTCGTCTTCGAGTTTGCGGCTGCCCCATCTGCGCTGGAATTCGGCTTTGCCGGCATTGCGTGTGCCGGTATTGTAGAAATACCATGAATTGTCGGAGTTTAGTATAAATGTGTTTGGCGTTGCAGCCGAGTTGTTTATAAGGGTTGAGCCTATTGCCTGTTGTTGGGCCAGATATTACTCGCGGGCCGCTGCTTCCGCTGCTTCTTTTTATTGCCGCTTGAGGTCGTCAATTATTTAATTTACAACGGCAAGCCTTTCGTCCTCATCCATTTTTGACAGTTTCAGAAGCGAGTCCTGTAGCTGTACGTTCTGTGCATATATAGTAAGGTTGTCCAGG
>VSPW01000177.1 GCA_009775535.1 Muribaculaceae bacterium | reverse complement strand
TTATTTACTTAAATTTATTTTGGTAAATTGATGATTTGTTCAATATAGAAAAAAATGGTAATTGTTTTTAATAATATTAAATTTATAGATGCCACAAACGCCCGGCTACAATAGTCGGGCGTTTGTGATAATTGCCCCTAAAACATAAAGGATGTTAACGTTATGACGATATTTTCATTTTCCTTACTCCCGACTTTAACTTCAATGCGCAATATGCCACCATGTTGCAGCAAAAGCCTGCAGCGTTAAATTCCACTAACCGGGATTTAACAGGTTGGACGGGACTTACGGATGCTAACTTTGCGGTATCAGACATCCACAAAAAACATTTACCACATGAAAACCACAACCCTCGAAATCCCGGCATCAGTCCTATCTATGCTTGCAGCCTGCCCGTCCGACCCGAAATATGCGGTTGCTGTATGCGCTGCCCTGGTAGAAGCTGCAGCCGTAGACAACGGCGTAAACATAAAACCTGACGTCCCGTACAGAGAACCCGATGTGTCACAAATCACCGTCCTTGCCGAAAGAAAGGTGAAACGCCGCCGCGAAATGGCGCAAAGACGCCGTTGCCGGCTTCAGGCACGCGATGAGGCCGTCACTACCATTGCCAGCAAAGAAGCCCCGGTGGAGATCGATGACCTGAAAAAGGTATTCTCACCCGTACAGATACGCATAATAGCGGCAATCGCCGGAATATCGGCACACCAGGACACGCATATAACTATAACCCACAGGCAATTCATCTCACTCACTCTGCCATACATCGCATCGCGTGCCCTACCCGTCCCGCCTGGCCTTACGCCGTCACAAAAACGGTTCATTGACCAAAACAGCCGCAGGCCACCAAAAGCCATACCGCAAAGGCAGATACCTGACGGCCTTAAATACGCCATCTCCGGCCTTATATTGGCTCTCGCCGCACGCAAATACAAGGCCACTGCACCATGAATCCGTTACCCCCACCAAACCGCATACCATATTTTCATCTTTTTTATATGAACATGCGTGGCATCTTCCATGTATTGTCCGTATATTTGGCTTCATCCAATATACTCCCGCCAGGCAAAACTAAATAAATTTGTTTTGCTCTCGACTTATTCGTATATTTGCGTGACAACAAAACGGAATCAAAACATATTAACATAAAATATAGAGATGAGCAAAGAAGACATCAAGGCGCGCCTGAGTGCACTGCGCAACGTGATGAAAAGTAAGGATATAGATGCGGCAATCATCCCCCAGACGGATGCACACCAAAGTGAATACCTGGCCGACCACTGGCAACTGCGCCGCTACTTGAGCGGATTCACCGGCTCGGCTGGCACATTGGTGGTCACCGCCGGCGAAGCCAGGCTGTGGACCGACTCACGGTACTTCATACAGGCAGCAGACCAACTGGAAGGTACAGACATAACACTTATGAAAGACGGACTGATAGAGACCCCGTCCATCACCCGGTGGCTCATCGACACCCTGTCAAAAGGCTGCACGGTAGGCATCAACGGGCTCGTGTTCTCAATAGCGTCAACCTATGAAATGAGGCGTGAACTCGAAGAGGCCGGCCTCAAGCTGGACGTGGATTTCGACCCGGCCGATACGGTATGGGACGGACGCCCTGCCCTTCCCCAGGACAAAGTGTTCATTCACGACGACCAATATGCCGGACAGCCTGCCGCAGAGAAGATAAAGGAAGTGCTGGCCAACGCACGCTCACAAGGAGCGTCAAGCGCATTCATATCCGCACTCGACGAGATAGCATGGATACTCAACATCCGCTCCCGCGACGTAGCCTGCAACCCGGTGGCCACAGCATTCCTGTACCTGTCGGAGGACAACTCTACAATATTCATCGACAGTGACAAGCTGACAGACGGTGTGCTTTCGTATCTGCAGACCAACAATGTGGCCGTGGCTCCCTACAATTCCGCCATGGACTTCCTTGGGGCGCTTCCGGAAAACGCACGCGTGCTGGTAAGCGCAGCCCAGACCGGATCGCTGTTTGAACGCACGCTCGGCAACCGTGCCGTGGTAGGGAAGTCGCCGGCCGCGATGCTGAAAGCCGTAAAGAACGATGTACAGGTTAACGGCATACGCAATGCCATGGTGCGCGACGGTGTGGCCATGGTACGTTCGCTCATGGAAATCGGCTCTATGGTGGAAGACGGCAAGGCGCTGACTGAAATGGGCGTGGCCGAAATCCTGACCAGACACCGCAGCGAACAGGCCCTGTATTTCGACAACTCTTTTGACACCATAGCCGGATACGGCGCACATGGGGCGGTGGTACATTACTCTGCGACACCCGAGACCGATGCAAAGATAGAAAAAGGCAACCTGCTGCTGATTGACTCCGGCGCACAATACCTCGACGGTACGACCGATATAACCCGCACCATAGCCATCGGCGAGCCATCCGATGAACAGCGCCACGACTTTACCCTTGTAATGAAAGGCCATATCGCAATAGCGAACGCCATCTTCCCGGAAGGCACACGAGGCACACAGCTCGACGTACTTGCGCGGATGTTCCTGTGGAACGAGGGCAAAAGCTACCTGCACGGCACAGGACACGGCGTAGGCCACTTCCTGAACGTACACGAAGGGCCGCAGAGCATACGCCTCAACGACACCCTCGCCCCACTCACTCCGGGAATGGTGACATCAAACGAACCCGGCATTTACGTCACCGGGAAATATGGCATACGGTGCGAGAACCTGGTGCTTACAGTACCGGCCATGACCACCGGATTCGGCAGGTTCTATACCTTTGAGACCCTGACATTATGTCCGTTCGACCTCAGCCTGTTTGAAATCGAAAGCATGACAGAAGAGGAAATCGAATGGGTCGACGACTACCACCAGCGTGTATACGACGCCCTTGCACCCCACCTTGACGCCGAAGGACAGGCATGGCTGGCTGAACACACCCGATCACTTCTGATACTTCAATAGTAATATGGCACTTATCATACCCTTGCGCGGTTTTGACCCCGTTATAGGTCAGGACTGCTTCCTGGCAGAGAATGCCACAGTCATTGGAGATGTGGTGATGGGCGACGGATGCAGCGTGTGGTTCAACGCAGTATTGCGCGGCGACGTGAACTCGATACGCATCGGCAACCGTGTCAACATCCAGGACGGATCGGTACTGCACACGCTTTACCAGAAATCGACCATTGAAATCGGCGATGATGTATCCATCGGCCACAACGTGACCATACACGGGGCCAAGATTCGCGACTATGCCCTTGTGGGCATGGGCTCGGTGGTGATGGACGATGCCGAAGTCGGTGAAGGAGCGATAGTTGCAGCCGGCTCGGTGGTGCTGTCGCGCACAAAAATCGGTGCAGGAGAGCTATGGGGTGGCGCGCCAGCCAAGTTCATAAAGATGGTCGACCCCGCCCAGTCGCGCGAGATAAACCAGAAGATAGCCCACAACTATCTCAAATATTCCCGCTGGTACACCCATCCCGATGACCCCGACAACCTGAAATAGACAACATTACTTCCCCCCACACACAAGGATATATGCAACAGGGGCGCGGACATTCAAAAGTCCGCGCCCCTGCCGTATATATTAGACCACCGCTATCAGGCTTTCAGTGCCACAATCGAAGCCCTGAGCGATTCTATCTTGGAATCGGCATCGGCAAGCTTGCGCCTTTCTGTCTCTACCACCGCAGCGGGCGCATTGTTGACAAATCGTTCATTCGACAGCTTCTTCTCTACCGAAGCCTTGAATCCAAGCGCATAGTCAAGTTCCTTGCCCAGACGTGCAATCTCGGCATCAACATCGATGCTGTCTGCCAAAGGCACATTAAACTCAGTTGTGCCAACCATGAAGGTAG
>VSPW01000176.1 GCA_009775535.1 Muribaculaceae bacterium | reverse complement strand
AAAAAAGAAAACCACACACCAACACCAGCGCCGCCAGCAAGCCACCAATAACATCTCAGCACATATATCCCAAATGAGAAAGGAACCCCTTCGCACTGTCCCAGATGTTCGCACCCCTCCGATATCCACTTAACCCATTACCCAGGAATGAAGACATGAAACCCCTTCACACCATCCCAGGCGTCATCAATACCCCGATATCCTCCTATCCTATTACCCAGGAAGGGAGAGATAAAACCATTTGCGATAGCTTAGCGTCTGCAATACTCCAATAACCTATTATTACAGGTCCACGGAGAGAGATAATACACCTTTGCGCCAGCATAGGCGTCTGCAAGACGCCGATTATTCGTAACCCGGTACACCGGAGGTGTGCCGGGAAAGCCACCCATTAAAGCCAGGGCGTCTGAAGGACGCGATTGAAACAAATAAGAAAATTTCTCAAAAAAAATCCCATCCCAAAAACCGCACATAACACACATACATCCAGTGTCTTACACCCTAAACCCCGCCAAAACCCCGAAAAGTTAAAATCCACTAAACGGGAATTAACACCATCAACCCCCACAGCCCCATATTAACTTTGCACCGACAACATAACCAAAACACACACAATCATGAAAACTGCAACAATCGAAATCCCATCAGCAATCCTTTCGGCCCTCGCGGCCGCACCCGCCGACCCACAGCTGGCCATGGAGACATGCCGCGCCCTGGTAGAGGCCGCAACCATCCTTGACGGAACACCGCCGGCGACCGCCGACACCACCACGCCTCCCGACCCGGCGGAGATAGTGGAGCGCGCCCGCAAACGCCGGCAGAGGCGCGAGGCCGCAGCCCGGCGCCGGGCGCTACGCCGGCAAGAGAGCGACCGCCGACTGGCCCAATTCGTGGGCAAAGGCATACGCGACACCTCCCTGTCCGACCTAAAGGCCGGAGGCATACTCTCCCGTGCAGAGCTCCGCATCATAGAGGCAATGCTCCGCCCGACAATACAGCTGACAAACAAGCTAACCGCAAAGCAGCTGGAAGGGATACTACGGCCGAGGATCGGCCGCGTAATGGAAAAAGCAAGAAGCGCCATCCTGCAATTGCAGGACAGCGCTCCATATGATATTGTAAGCCGCAAAAGACTTACTTCACAACAGCCTCAGGCTCAACGCCCCACTGGCTATGCGCCAGGCGGAGGTAGTTGTTGTAACGCCAACGTGCGTTCTCCTTGGCGGCATTGAATAGCTCGGCAGCCTCAACAGGATACTGCTTCAGCACCGATGCATAGCGCACCTCGCCCTTAAGGAAGTCTTCAAACTTATCCCAATCAGGCTCTTTGCTGTCAAGCGAGAACGGGTTCTTGCCTTCCATCTCAAGCGCAGGATTGTAGCGCCACAGATGCCAGTAGCCACATGCCACGGCATTAGCCTCTTCCTGCTGGGACTTGCCCATACCGGCCTTGAGGCCATGGTTGATACAAGGAGAGTAAGCAATGATGATCGACGGGCCGTCATAAGCCTCAGCCTCACGGATAGCCTTGAGGGTCTGGGCCTGGTCGGCACCCATGGCCACCTGTGCGGCATATACATATCCGTAGGTAGTGGCGATAAGGCCAAGATCCTTCTTGCGCACACGCTTGCCAGCTGCAGCAAACTTGGCTATCGCGCCGATAGGCGTAGCCTTGGAAGCCTGGCCGCCGGTATTTGAGTACACCTCAGTGTCAAGCACAATCACATTGATGTTCTTGCCGGAAGCAAGCACATGGTCAAGACCGCCGAAACCTATGTCGTAAGCAGCGCCGTCGCCGGCAATGATCCACTGGCTGCGCTTAACGATGAAGTGCTTAAGCTCAAGTATACCATTGCAGATATCACATCCGCATGCCTCGCACAACGGCACAAGCTTATCAGCGATCTCACGTGTGGCAGCATAGTCCTCACGGTTTTCAAGCCACTGTGCGGCAAGGGCCTTGATCTCATCACTGCACTTGTCGCAGCTCTGTGCGGCAGCCATGAGGTCGGCAAGACGTGAAACCATCTTTTCGTTGGCGATGGTCATACCGAGGCCGAATTCTGCGAAGTCCTCAAAGAGGGAGTTAGCCCACGCAGGCCCATGTCCGCGGTCGTTGGTAGTGTAAGGCGTAGACGGTACAGAACCTGAATAGATGGACGAACATCCGGTAGCATTGGCCACCATCTCATGGTCGCCGTAAAGCTGGGAGATGAGCTTCACATAAGGAGTCTCACCGCAGCCCGAGCATGCACCTGAGAATTCAAACAGAGGAGTGGCAAACTGGCTGTTCTTCACATTTGCCTTGACATCGACAAGCGACTGCTTCGAGGCCACCTTTGACACACAGTAATCCCATTCCTTCTGCAGGCCAAGCTGTGTCTCAAGCGGCTTCATCTCAAGGGCCTTCACACCCTTCTTGCCGGGACACACATCTACACAGTTGCCGCAACCGAGGCAATCGAGGACGTCTACAGCCTGAATGAAACGCATGCCGGTAAATGTCTTGCCGATGGCCGGGAGCGTCCTGTCTTCCGCAAACGGGGCAGCGCCCATCTCGGCGGCATCAAGCACGAACGGACGGATAGTGGCGTGAGGGCATACATATGCACACTTGTTGCACTGGATACAGTTCTCTTCATGCCACTGCGGCACGAAAGCGGCCACGCCGCGCTTTTCATAGGCTGCCGTGCCCTGCTGCCATGTACCGTCTTCGAGGCCCTTGAAATCGCTTACCTTCAGCAGGTCGCCATCCTGGGCATTGATAGGACGGACGATATTGTTGATGAATGCAGGATCGTTATTTTCCTTGACGGCATCATCGGCGAGTGAAGCCCATGCAGGATCTACCGCCAGCTGACGGTACTCACCGCCGCGGTCAACAGCCTGATAGTTCTTGTTTACAACATCCTCACCCTTCTTGCCATAGCTCTTGACAATGAACTTCTTCATCTGCTCGATGGCAAGGTCTACAGGGATGACCTCAGTGATACGGAAGAACGCGCTCTGGAGGATGGTGTTGGTACGGTTGCCGAGACCGATCTCCTGGGCTATCTTGGTAGCGTTGATATAGTATACAGTGATATTGTGCTGTGCGAAATAGCGCTTCACCTTTGCCGGTAAGTTCTTTGCGAGCTCGTCGCCTTCCCAGATGGTGTTGAGGAGGAAAGTTCCGCCGTCACGCAGGCCGCGGGTCACATCATACATGTGCAGGTAGGCCTGGACGTGGCATGCCACAAAGTTAGGGGTGTTCACCAGATATGTTGAACGGATGGGCACATCACCGAAACGCAGGTGGGAGCAGGTGTAGCCGCCCGACTTCTTGGAATCGTATGCGAAATACGCCTGGCAGTACTTGTTGGTATTGTCACCGATAATCTTTACGGAGTTCTTGTTTGCACCCACAGTACCGTCGGCGCCAAGGCCGTAGAACTTGGCCTCATATGTCGAGGGGTCGCCAAGTGCGATTTCTTCCGGAAGCGGGAGCGACGTGAATGTAACATCGTCAACGATGCCTACCGTGAAGTGGTCCTTAGGCATCGGAAGAGCGAGGTTCTCATAAACGCCGATGATCTGCGCAGGTGTGGTGTCTTTCGATGCAAGGCCGTAGCGTCCGCCAACAATGACGGGGGCGTTCTCCTTTCCGTAGAAAGCGTCCTTGACATCGAGGAACAACGGCTCTCCGGCTGCGCCCGGCTCTTTTGTACGGTCAAGCACGGCAATGCGCTTCACTGTGGCAGGCACAGCGGCAAGGAGGTGCTTGACAGAGAACGGACGGTAGAGGTGTACGCTTACAAGGCCTACCTTCTCACCCTTTGACAGAAGGTGGTCGATGGCTTCCTTAGCGGCCTCGGTCACAGAGCCCATGGCAATTATTACGCGGTCGGCATCGGCAGCGCCATAGTAATCAAACAGGCC
>VSPW01000175.1 GCA_009775535.1 Muribaculaceae bacterium | reverse complement strand
GGCTTTATCTGAAGCCACACGATGCCTTGACTGTCCAGATCCGCAATGCATCACAGGCTGTCCTGTCGGTATAGATATCCCTGGTTTCATAAAGAACCTGCAACGCGGTGACATTCAAGAAGCAGCATCAGTACTCAAAGCTACAAGTGCTCTTCCTGCCGTATGCGGCCGTGTATGTCCGCAGGAACGCCAATGCGAAAGCAGATGCATATACAATAAGATGAAATGTGAACCGGTAGCCATAGGATATCTTGAAAGATTCGTAGCTGACTCTGCCCGGATTACTGGAAAGGCAGGCAATATCTCCGGCAAAAACAATGATACCAAAATTGCGGTTGTAGGATCAGGGCCTTGCGGACTGTCGTTCGCAGGTGAAATGGCAAAACTTGGATACGATGTCACCGTTTTTGAGGCACTGCATGAAATTGGCGGGGTACTTAAATACGGAATTCCTGAGTTCCGGCTTCCAAACGACATTGTCGACAACGAAATAGAAAGCCTTCGCCAATCCGGGGTCAAATTCATCACAGATATAGTAATTGGTAAGACTATCAGCTATGAAGATTTTGTCAATGACGGATTCAAAGGGATTTTCGTTGCATCCGGAGCTGGACTGCCAAGATTTATGGACATACCGGGAGAAAACCTTATTGGAATCATGTCCTCTAACGAATACCTCACACGTATCAACCTTATGCGTGCAGGCCATGGTGGTGCCACTCCGGTAGCAATGGGGCAAAGGGTAGCCGTTATAGGTGGTGGCAATACCGCAATGGACTCCGTACGCACTGCAAGACGTATGGGCGCTTCAGAAGCCACCATAATCTATCGGCGCGGAAAGGAAGAAATGCCGGCACGAGCCGAAGAGATACGCCACGCGACAGAAGAAGGTGTGAAATTCCTCACACTGCATAATCCGGTCGAATACATCGGTGATGAAAGAGGACACGTAAAGGCAATGAAGCTTCAACGTATGGTGCTAGGCGAACCTGACGAATCCGGACGCCGTTCACCCGTAGCCATCGAAGGAGACATAATAGAAATACCTGTAGATGTGGTTATCGTTAGCGTTGGCGTTTCACCCAACCCTCTGATACCGGATTCGATAGAAGGCCTAGAAGTAGGAAGGCGCGGCACAATAACCGTTGACGGAAACATGCAAAGTTCCATTCCAATGCTATATGCCGGAGGTGATATAGTGCGAGGTGGAGCAACAGTAATCCTTGCAATGGGTGATGGACGCCATGCGGCAAAATCCATGCACAACGCATTGTCAGGAAATACGAAATAACATATAATCAACAAAACAATAAACCAATAATACAATATGGCTCTTAAATGCGGCATTGTCGGACTCCCCAATGTAGGGAAATCAACACTTTTCAACTGCCTGTCCAATGCCAAGGCCCAATCGGCCAACTTTCCGTTCTGTACAATAGAACCTAATGTAGGTGTCATAACCGTCCCAGATGACCGTCTTACCAAACTAGTGGAAATGTGCGAACCTCGTAGCATTGTTCCCGCCACTGTTGAAATCGTTGACATTGCAGGACTTGTAAAAGGCGCTTCAAAAGGCGAAGGCCTTGGCAATAAGTTCCTGGCTAATATCCGTGAGACTGATGCCATCCTGCATGTACTGCGATGCTTCGATGATGACAATATAACTCATGTTGACGGAAGTATCGACCCTGTCCGAGACAAGGAAATAATCGACTACGAACTTCAGATAAAGGATCTTGAGACCGTTGACGCACGAATCGCAAAGACACAGAAACAGGCACAGACAGGCGGAGACAAGCTTGCCAAGATGCAATATGAGGTACTACGCCAATACAAGGAGACACTTGAACAGGGAAAGCCTGCCCGTACTGTCTCATTTGACACTGTCGATGAACAGAAATTTGCACGCGAACTGTTCCTGCTCACAAACAAGCCTGTAATGTACGTATGCAACGTTGACGATACATCTGCCGTTGACGGAAACAACTATGTGGAGGCTGTACGTGAGGCAATAAAGGAAGAGGATGCCCAACTTCTCATAGTTGCTGCACGCACCGAAAGTGAAATTGCAGAACTTGACACATATGAGGAACGGCAGGAATTCCTACAGGAAATGGGGCTTGATGAATCAGGCGTATCACGTCTAATACGTGCTGCATACGCACTCCTTGACCTACAGACATATTTCACCGCCGGACCAGATGAGGTAAGGGCTTGGACATTCCTACGTGGAAGCAAAGCCCCAAAATGTGCTGGCATAATACATACCGACTTTGAAAAAGGCTTCATTCGCGCTGAAGTCATAAAATATGACGATTACGTCTCGCTCGGCGGCGAAAAAGGTGCGCGCGATGCCGGTAAACTTTCAAGCGAAGGAAAGGAATATATTGTACAGGACGGCGACATAATGCACTTCCTGTTTAACGTCTAAATCAGAACTCGATTATGGCAAAAGAAATAGTATTGAGTGGCATCCGCTCCACTGGTAATCTCCATTTGGGCAATTATTATGGCGCTTTAAGCAAATTTGTGCGCATGCAGAACGACTTCGACTGCATGTTCTTTATAGCTGACCTTCATGCCCTTACAACCCATCCGGATCCCCTGACTCTCCATACAAATGTAAAGAGCATACTGGCGGAATACCTTGCCGCCGGCATTGATCCGGAAAAGGCAACAATATTCGTACAGAGCGATGTCCCGGAAATATCCGAACTATATCTACTGCTGAATATGCATGTCGGCATCGGCGAACTGATGCGTACTGCATCATTCAAGGATAAGGCGCGTAAAGCTTTGGGAATCACCACAGGAAGCTCCAATAATGATGATGAGGACATCGAACGGCAGATAATCGGTAACGAGAGCAATAAGCGCGTAAATGCAGGATTGCTCACCTACCCTACACTTATGGCTGTTGACATATTGATACAGAAAGCACACAAAGTACCTGTAGGCAAGGATCAAGAGCAACATCTGGAACTCACCCGCCGCTTTGCACGGCGGTTCAACTCATATTATGGAGTAGACCTTTTCCCTGAACCAGTAAATTTTGATTTTGGCGGAGCTCCAGTGAAAGTACCTGGACTTGACGGAAGCGGAAAAATGGGAAAAAGTGAAGGCAACTGCATATATCTTATTGATGAAGAGAAAGTACTGCGCAAAAAAGTGATGCGTGCAGTAACGGACGAAGGCCCTAAAGAACCAGGATCTCCACTCTCGCAGCCTATCGCCAACCTGTTTTCACTTCTTGAACTTACATCTACACCAGAGGTTGTAAAACAATTCCGTGACGCATATGCCGACTGTTCGATACGCTATGGAGACCTTAAGAAACAATTGGCTGAAGACATCCTGAAAGTGACCACCCCGATACGTGAGCGCATCAACGAATATATAAATGATGAGGCATACCTCGGACGCGTTGTACGCCAAGGCGCAGAGCGAGCCCGCGAACGCGCTTCAAAAACATTAAGCGAAGTCCGGGAGATAATGGGCATACGTAAATTCTAATAATTAAACATACAAATATAGCAAAGGCGCGGTGACATATGTTTTGTCATCGCGCCTAACTATCTAATTATCATCAAATCCTATTTCGTCTTTTCATCGGCCTTATGCAATAGGTCATGAACCTTATCCTTTGCATTGTCAACAGCATCATTGGTCTTGTCCTTTACCTTTCCTGCCACTTCCTTTGTCTTATCCTTGACTTCGTTGACAGCCTCGTTGGTCTTGTCCTTGACCTTTTCTACCACTTGCTGGGTCTTGCTCTTAACATCACCGGCAACTTCATTAGCGTTCTCTACGCCCTCGCCGACTTTATCCTTTACCTCCTTGGCCGCCTCTGATGCATTTTCCTGTACCTTACCTGCCGCAGCACCAACACGGTCTTTAACATTGTTCACCACACGCTCAACG
>VSPW01000174.1 GCA_009775535.1 Muribaculaceae bacterium | reverse complement strand
TTGGTTAATTTGGTTTTTGGCGAAACAAAAATAACCATTTTGGGCTGACTCCTGCATATGGAATCAGCCCTATTTTTTCAATCCCTCAATAAAAGTTTAGCGGACAGTAATAATTTAAAACCACTTCACAATTGAAAATAATGCATGCCACACATTTTATGTATAGATTTTAATAACAAATATCAATGGATTGGGGCTATATCGTAATTGAAATTTTACGATACAGCCCCATAATGATTATAACAGGGGGAGGGGAGATAATGAAGGTATGTTTTGCCTTAAACCTGCACTAATAAGCCAACCAAGTTATGAGCTCGCAAACGCCATACGTTATCACCAATGCGTAGATACCGGCCAGCACATCGTCAAGCATCACACCCCATCCTCCCGGAATTTGGTCTACCTTGCGGCATCCCAAAGGCTTAAATATATCGATAAGTCGGAAAGCGCCAAATGCAACGAGTGCTGTTATCCATGTATATTTCCCGCATGGCGCTACAAGAAGGGGAATCCACGTGCCCACAAATTCATCTATGACCACCGTCCGAGGATCAGCTCCCCAATAACGCTCCATCACGTTCGATGTCCATACACCAACAAATGTCGTTACCACGATCAGCACCAAAGTGGTAACAAATAACGCCACTGGCGACACCGTCAAAAAAAGTACGTACCATATAGCAAGCGCCAATAACGCCCCCGCCGTACCTGGCGCGACTGGAGTAAAGCCCGTGCCTAGCCCTGTCGATAAAATCACGTGAAACCATGGGGCTTCCCCCAATGGATGATTGTTGTTGTCACTCATATCTATATAAAATCCTATCTGTTTCTAATCCTCTTGAATAAACGGCACAACTCTCCCGTCCACAGCACCAGTGAAGTGGCACAGGTTATTATAATCCAATCAGAAAACCTGAGCGGGGTTACACTAAAGAATTCGCCGCCAAATGTCACTATAAATATCTGCCCTACAAATATTATCGCCGCTATCATCAGAAATTCCCCACAATGGCGCAGCTGCAAGGCACTGTTGCCTGTCTCGAATGCACGTGCATTGAACATGTTCCAGAACTGTAGCATCACGAATACCGTAAATATAAGGCTTATTTCATAAGAAGTCAAACCTGATTTGACTCCGATATGGACTTTCGCAAGCTGGGATAGCGAAGTTATATCAGCATGTTCAAAGACATATACAAGCCCTAAAAGTATTACAAAGAACACAAAACCTGTGCTGAATATAAACCGCCACATCGCAGGTTTGATTATAAAAGATGTGCGGCTTCTGGGCCTGTCCTTCATAACAGTCCGCGACGGAGGTAATGAAGCAAGGGCCATAGCTGCGAACGTATCCATAATGAGGTTCACCCAAAGCATCTGAGTAACTGTCAACGGCGACTCTGTACCCATAAAAGCTCCAGCCAGCACAATAAGGCATGCTGCCACGTTTACTGTCATTTGGAAAAGTATAAACCTCTGTATGTTCTGATATAGGGAACGCCCCCACATCACCGCCCTGCCTATCGAGGAGAATGAATTATCTATTATTGTTATATCACTGGCCTCTTTAGCCACTGCCGTGCCATCGCCCATAGACAGGCCTACATGCGCAGCCTTCAATGCAGGCGCATCATTTGTGCCGTCACCGGTGACTGCCACTACTTCATTGCATCCTTGCAGGGCTTCTACAAGCCTTTTCTTGTCCATTGGCCTTGCCCGTGCTATTATTTTTATATCCTGCACACGCTCCAAAAGCTCCTCATCCGTCAATCTGCCGAATTCAGGACCGGTAATCATGCTACCCTCCGGAGCGCCGCAATCATATAGCCCTATCTGACGGCCTATCTCGCATGCTGTACCTGGCGTATCACCAGTCACAATCTTAACATCAATGCCCGCCGCCAGACATTCCTTTATTGCATCAGGGACATCTGGCCTTACCGGATCGGATATGGCCACAATTCCCTGGAAACGGATTTCCGAATGCAATCCTGACACAGGTCCGGAAAAATCAAAATTGAGGTCGTTGCCAGCAAGCTCTGCACAAGCGAAGCCCAATGTCCTCATAGCTTTCTGCTGGAAACCGCTAAGCTCATCATAAATATCCGCTTCAGCCTTTCCCGAAACGGAAGACAATCCCAATACAATTTCAGGCGCACCCTTAATGTACATTCGGCGGATTCCGTCACTGCAGTCAACAACTGTCGCCATATATTTACGTTCAGTAGTGAACGGCAATTCTGCCACTACTCGGGCCCCACCCCTGATGCTACGGTAGTCCTTACCTTGCCCACGAATCCAAAGCAGCAACGCACCCTCAGTCGGGTTGCCTACCACAACAGGGCTAGATTCATCGGTGTCGTCTATCTGAGCCGTGGAATTCACCGCAATGCCTTCATACACCAATGCCATATCGGAATCAGACGCCGATCTGCCGTCCACACCAAAAAAATCGGTGACGGCAACCTGCATACGGTTCATGGTAAGAGTACCAGTCTTATCGGTACATATGACTGTGGCAGCACCCATCGTCTCGCACGCATGCATCTTACGCACAAGGTTGCTTGTCTTAAGCATCCGGCGCATGCTGTATGCCAGGCTCAATGTAACGGCCATCGGTAGTCCTTCTGGAATGGATACAGCCAACAAGGCCACGGCTATCATGACAGTCTGCAATATATATGTTACAAAATCAAGCCAAGCGAAATCATGCATGTACACAAAGAACATACCTATACGTCCTATAATGATAACAGCCGCTATGACAAAACTTATGCGCGCAATCAATTTCCCCAATCTGTCAAGCTGCTCATTCAACGGAGTCTTTACACTGTTATCTATCTGTGCAGATTCAAACACTTTGCCGTTCTCAGTGGCATCACCGACAGCGAACACACGCGCAATCCCGTGCCCCTCAATTACCTTTGTGCCACGCATCACATGATTGGACGGGAATGTGGCTTCAGGATCATATTCCGATTCATCCGCAGTCTTGCCAGCCATAGGCTCTCCCGTCAATGTCGACTCATCCACAGTCAAGGAAACAGCTTCCAGCAATTCAGAATCAGCCGGAATCTCTTCCCCCGTATTTATCATAATGATGTCGCCTACAACTATAGCACTTTTTGGCACCTGCGTCACAGTCCCATTACGAACAACTGTAACTGCTTCTTCATCATTGACCTGATTAAGTATGGAAAATTCCTTGTCTGCCTTCATTTCAAAATAAAAGGCCAGCGCCGTAGCAAGTATTATCGCAATGAATATCCCTAAAGGCTCAAAAAATACAGCCGTTCCCTTATTCAATCCATAGTACTCATATAATGATATACCACATGATGCCAATCCTGCTACAATCAATATTATTATCAACGGATCTTTAAACTTGGCCAGGAACAGACTAAACAAAGACTCTTTCGCAGCCGGAGTCAATACATTCCGACCATGTTTCTCACGGCTTTCCTTTACTTGGACGTCATTCAAGCCCTCATAATTCACACAATTCTGCATAAATCCTTAAATATCGACAATCTAATCAATATAATCAAATAACAGACAGTCCGGGTTCATCTAACAATGCCACCGGACTGTCTCCTTTATAGAGCGGTAAACGGGACTCGAACCCGCGACCCTCGGCTTGGGAAGCCAATGCTCTACCAACTGAGCCATTACCGCTTATTTCACACTGCAAAATTAGAAAATACTTGGATATTTTCAGCCATACGCCCAATTTATTATCATAAGTTTAACAACACTTAACTATCTACTCAGACTTCCCCAACGGCAAGGAGTGCTATTGAGGCTGGGGCGTCCTTTGACGCCACGCCTCCATGAAACAGGGACAGGGATGTACCATTTTGTCGGTACATCCCTGTCCCTGCTTATTTATCTTATTTATACTGTCTATATATGCATATGTCTGCACTATTATATATACGCCTA
>VSPW01000173.1 GCA_009775535.1 Muribaculaceae bacterium | reverse complement strand
TAATATAGATGTGCTTGTAGATGAGGGTATAGATGAAACCGATGCATTTATTGCACTGTCTGACAGTTCTGAGGCAAATATCCTGGCGTGTCTTACCGCAAAGGAGCTTGAGGTTAAAAAGACAATAGCGGAAGTTGAGAACATGCATTTTATATCGCAGGCGGAAAACCTCAATATAGGTACGATAATCAATAAGAAGCTACTGGCTTCTAGTAAGATTTTCCAGCTTTTACTTGATTCGGATGCATCAACTTCTCGGTGTCTCGCTTTGGCGGATGCCGAAGTTGCAGAAATAGAGGCAAGGCCGGGATCGAAAATAACCAAAGCACCTGTAAAGGACTTGCGGTTGGCGCGGGAGATGACTATAGCGGGGCTTGTACGTGAAGGGAAAGGTATGCTGGTTACGGGTAATACCGTCATACGCCCTGGCGATTTTGTAGTTGTTTTCTGCCTGTCTGGTATGTTGCATAAGGTGGAGAAGCTTTTCACATGATATGGAGCAGGTATGAAGCGTTTTGAGCGACGATTGATAAACCTGCCGATGGTGGCACGTGTGATAGGTTGGCTTATGATGATTGAGGGGATTTTTATGAGTATACCCTTGGTCACATGTATCCTTTATGAGGAAACCGATTGGTTGGCTTTTGCCATATCTATAGGGGTTACTTCCGCTACAGGTGCAGCGATGACATTTTGCCTGCATCCGCGGCGGACGGATATGGGAAAGCGTGAAGGCTTCTTGCTGACAGCGTTGGTATGGGTGATCTTTTCCTTTTTTGGGATGCTTCCGTTTATGTTGTGTTCCAGTGCGTTGTCGTTTTCTGATGCATTTTTTGAAGCCATGTCCGGCTTTACGACAACAGGAGCTACTGTGATGAATACAATAAGCGAGTTCTCGCATGGAATCCTGTTGTGGAGATGCCTGATGCAATGGATCGGCGGGATGGGGATTATTCTTTTTACACTTGCTGTGATACCTATGCTAAACCATTCTGGAGGCATGCAGATGTTCAATGCAGAGGTTACAGGTATTACGCACGACAAAATCCGTCCACGAATATCGCAGACTGCCAAGAGTTTGTGGGGCACATATATAGTGCTTACAATAATGCTTTTTGCTCTTTTGGCACTCGGTCCTATGAATATTTTCGATGCATTGTGCCATGCATTTTCCACAATATCGACCGGAGGCTTCTCTTCGGAGGATAATGGGGTGGCTACATGGGAGTCATCGTTATATGTTAAGATTGTCATTACTGTTTTTATGTTTCTTGGCGGTGTCAACTTTGTCGTGATATTCAAGGCCGCGACACGTGGGCTTTACAGCGTCCGCCATAATGAGGCTTTAAACACATACCTTGGAGTAGTCGGTGTCACATTTGTCATCTTTGTTATAGCGATAGTTGCCCGTGGCCGTTTTGATTCATGGGAATCTGTTACAGTCGACCCTCTGTTCATGATAATATCCACAATAACATCTACAGGATATGCTGTGGTCAATTTTGAGGCATGGGGAACATTTGTATTGGCGTTGATATTCGTTCTGATGTTTTTCGGTGCATGTGCAGGATCAACCAGTGGTGGCGCCAAGATAGACCGTATAATATATTTGGCAAAAAATATACGTAATGAGTTGGACCGATGTGTGCATCCTAACACAATGATGCCTGTTACAGTTGGAGGAAAGATAATGTCGCCTGAAATTGTAAATAAGGTTATAGCATTCCTATGTATATATGTGTTGCTGATATTGTTTGGCGGTATTGTGCTTACTGCGTTTGGTATACCGTTGGTAGATGCATTCTTTTCGGCATTTTCATGTGTGGGCAATACAGGTCTTGGTGCAGGCGTCACCGGATATGGCTCAAACTACGATGTCATACCGGATGTCGGCAAGTGGGTGCTTTCAGTTCTTATGCTTATCGGGCGACTTGAAATCTACACAGTGCTTATCCTGTTCACTAAATCATTTTGGCGTAAATAATTTTTCAAAAGGTATTGGTTTTTAATATAATTTCATAACTTTGCGGATGTTGGATCGGCATGGGTCCAGTTTTTTAATAAACTAAAACAATCACGTTATGGAAGAAAACAACATCCCTCCGGCAATGCCGCCTGAGATGCCGGTTACGCCACCGCCATCTCCACTCCAGGTTACATCTGATAACAGGCCGTTTGCAGACAGGCCTGGCATAAAGATTCTTTTTATTGTATTGCTTTCTCTGGCCCTGTTTATTCCTCAGGCATTCATTTATGCATTGATAAGTGAAAGGGAAGGCCGTTCGACATCGGCAAAATTTGAGATTGGTGCTTCCTATGGAGGCATGCAGTCTATTACAGGGCCAGTGTTGACCATTCCATATTGCTATCCTGAGGCAAAAGCGGATTCCATTGGGGTAGTGACCCTATTGCCAGCCGAGTTGAATGTTGAGGCTGGGATCAATACACAGACATTGTCGCGTGGTATGTATGACGCAGAAGTGTACGACAGTGACATCCGTATTGCGGGACAGTTCACATTTGACTATCTGAAAGGGCTGCCTGTCCCGATGTCAGCATTAAGGCTTGACCAGGCTGTTGTCACCATTGGTGTCGAAGGCCTCAAAGGCATTCAGTCGCTGTCGGAGTTTGCATTTGGCGGTAAGTAATATGAACTTGAAGGCGAAGGGGCTTCGGCATATGGGGAAATTGATACGGATTGGAGCGGATATGGCGATGATGATGTGGTTGTTGCCGTATGTGATGACAATGATGGCAAAAGATTGGCGGCGGTTGTTGATTTGACATCTGTGGCTGACTCTGCCTCAATTCCATATAGCTTCGATATGTCGCTTAAAGGAGCAGACATGCTGATGTTTACTCCTGTGGGAAAACGCAATGTCATAAAAATGTCAGGCAAATCGACAGACCCATCTTTCTCTGGCATGGTCCTTCCTGTCAGCCGGGAAATATCCGGGGATTCATTTTCTGCCGAATGGCTGGTAAGTTCCATAAACAGGGGCTATCCGCAAGCCTTCATGGGCAGCAAGCCGCTTTATTCCTATTCAGAATCGCGTGTTGGTACAAAATTCCTGACATCATCAGGCAATTATCAGCTCTCTGACCGTACGTTGAAATATGCTATTTTGGTTATAGTGCTTACTTTTATTTCTGTATTTTTCTCGGAAATAGTTGCGCATAGACCTATCCATATCCTTCAGTATCTTCTCATCGGACTTGCCCTGGTGCTGTTCTATGTCCTTATGTTCTCGCTTTCCGAGCATGTGAGCTTCGGCTTGGCGTATATATTGGCGGCCATAATGATTATAACGATGATAGGCCTCTACATATTAGGCGCATTGAAGTCTCGCAAGTTTGCAGCAATCGTAAGTGGCGTACTTACTGTTATATATTTATATGTATATGTCCTGCTCAACCTTGAAAGCTATGCGCTTCTATCAGGAGCAATCGGGCTGTTCATTGTCCTTTCGGTGGTGATGTATATATCGCTAAAGATAAAATGGAAATAATTAGGTAAAATATATTCCGGATAGCTGGGCGGTTTTTGGCGTTAAGGCTATCCGGAATATATATTTTAAGCCTTTCTCAAAATAAATTTCACAAAATCATGAATAAAATTTTGTAGATTAAAAAAAGAATGGTAACTTTGCACTCGCAAACACAGCAATAGCGATTGCTAACATGGCTCCTTAGCTCAACTGAATAGAGCATCTGACTACGGATCAGAAGGTTACAGGTTTGAATCCTGTAGGAGTCACCACTTTCGACAGCCGGACTTCGTGTCCGGCTGTCGTGCTTTTAATCTATTGTTTTAGATATGTGCATCAGTATTGTCCTTATTCTGCTGTTTACATTTGTTCCAGTATCCGTATTCGCATGTGCCCCGGACTCGCGTAGAGTCGAAAGGGATGCAGATTCTTGCCGTGACTATAAGTTCCGGTATGCGCAGCTTATACTTCCAACCTCACTT
>VSPW01000172.1 GCA_009775535.1 Muribaculaceae bacterium | reverse complement strand
TCACCATCGTGCCTGAGATAGATATGCCGGGACATGCGGAAGCCGCTCTTTCCGCCCATCCGGAGCTGGGTTGTTTCGGGCAGCCTGTCGAAGTGCCGCAACATGGATTCACCCAAAACATATTTTGTGCCGGGAAAGAAGAGGTTCTGACTTTTCTGAAAAACGTATTGGATGAAGTATGTGAGCTTTTCCCCTCTCCCTACATCCATTTGGGTGGCGACGAAGCACCAAAAGGGAATTGGAACAAATGCGAAGACTGCCAAAATAGAATCGCAGCATTGGGCCTGAAAGACAGTCACGACCTCCAGCTTTGGTTTTCCACACAGATGGCCAGCCACCTGAAGCAGAAAGGGCGCAAAGCCATATTCTGGGGAGATGTGGTTTATCAGGACGGATATCCACTGCCCGACAACACAGTCATTCAATGGTGGAACTACCGCGGCCACAAAGACTTGGCGCTACGCAATGCGCTTAGGCACAACTATCCGGTCATTTGCAGTTCCAACTACTATACGTATCTGAACTTTCCGCTCACCCCGTGGCGGGGATACGCGAAAGAACGCACTTTCGATTTGAAAGACTTGTATCTGGACAATCCCTCTAACAAGGCATACAATGAAAATAATCCATTGATCCTCGGTATGAGCTGCGCATTATGGACAGATGATGTAGTAACGGAACGCATGATAGACCAACGACTGTTTCCCCGCATCATTGGACTGGCCGAACAGATGTGGCATCAGGGAGAACCATTGGACTTTACCCGTTTTTACCAAAACTTGCTTCAAAAGAAAGAATGGTTCGGACAGCAAGGGTATGAATTCGGTCCGGCTTTAAAAAACGAAGTGCCTCAAGATTACAAATGGGATTAATTTCACCACCGCATCATAGTGGAGTGTTTATATGCATCCATCGTCCCAAATTATGAAGCATTCCTGACTTAGTTAATGCGTACCACGAAATAAGTGAATGTAAAAGTTTTAAACGGTTAAATATAAGACGCTTATAAAAGCGGCGTTTTTTGAGAGACAAAAGGAGGATTAAAAAAAG
Source organism: Muribaculaceae bacterium (assembly GCA_009775535.1). Classification (GTDB taxonomy): domain Bacteria; phylum Bacteroidota; class Bacteroidia; order Bacteroidales; family Muribaculaceae; genus CAG-873. Next base: position 2,931 of record VSPW01000172.1, on the reverse strand, counting down.
TGATACAATTCCCGTAAATATTTTTTTACCTCAGAAAAAATCGTCAATTTTGTAGGAAAATAATACACCTTTAATTTACTACCCAAATAAATTCCTGACATGGAAAAGACGATCAAGCAAGAATTTGAAAAGCGTTTTGGCGGCGAGGGCACGATGTATGCCTCTGCCGGCCGTATCAATCTTATAGGGGAGCACACTGACTATAACGGCGGTTTCGTGTTTCCAGGAGCGATCGACAAAGTGATAATGGCCGATATACGCCCCAACGGGACAGACAAGGTACGTGTGTTCTCAGTTGACATAAATGAAAATGTCGAATTCGGCCTTGAGGAGAAAGATGCGCCTGCACAGCAATGGGCACGGTATATATTCGGTGTATGCCGCGAAATTATAAAGCGTGGAGGAAACGTAAAGGGGTTTGATGCAGTGTTTGCCGGGAATGTGCCTCTTGGGGCGGGCCTTTCGTCCTCTGCGGCTTTGGAAAGCTGCTTCGCGTTTGCTCTCAACGATTTGTTCAACGGCAATAGCATCGACAAGTTTGAACTTGCAAAGATCGGACAGTCTACCGAACACAATTATTGCGGGGTCAATTGCGGTATCATGGACCAGTTCGCTTCCGTTTTCGGCAAAAAAGGCCATCTGATGCGCCTTGACTGCCGTTCTATGGAATATGAATATTTCCCTTTTAATATCACCGGATATAAGCTTGTGCTGGTCGACTCACAGGTTAAGCATGCCCTGGTGGATTCTCCTTACAACAAGCGCCGCCAGTCATGCGAGAGGGTTGCCGCAAAATTGGGTATTGACACACTCCGAGATGCCACAAAAGAAGCGCTGGACGCCATAAAAGGCGAGATTTCAGCAGAGGATTATTTCCGTGCCAAATTTGTGATTGAAGAAAAGCAGCGTGTGCTTGATGTCTGCGATGCCCTCCAGCGCGGCGACTGCGAGACCGTAGGACGCAAGATGTATGAGACGCATGAAGGTCTCTCCAAGGACTATGAGGTGTCATGTGAAGAACTTGACTACCTTAATGACATAGCTCGCCGTTGCGGTGTGACAGGGTCAAGGATCATGGGCGGAGGTTTTGGTGGATGCACCATCAACCTTGTCAAGAACGACATCTACGACCAGTTCATATCTACGGTCACACATGAGTTCAACGGACGTTATGGTCATGAACCGAAGATATATCCCGTAATAATAAGTGACGGTGCACATAAATGCTGAAAACAAAAATCCAATCTGTAAAATGGACATAACCACAAAAAGTGTCACTTCTCCCAAAGGGGAAGTGACACTGTATACAATCAGGAACGCTTCAGGGGCTTCTGTAACCCTTGGCAATATCGGGGCGGGTATTGTATCTGTAAATGTGCCTGATGCCTCTGGCAAGATGGCAGACGTAGCCATGGGCTATGCCGATCCGCTTGATTATTTTTATGACGGGCCATGTTCCGGTAAAATACCCGGGCGTTATGCCGGGCGTATAGGGCAGGGCAGATTCTCGATTGACGGCGTTGAGTATTCATTGGCCATAAACAATGGACCGAATGCACTCCATGGCGGCCCGGAAGGTTTCCAGAACCGCATATGGGATGCAAAATTGCTTGAGGACGGCGTGGAGTTCTCACGTGTCTCTCCGGATGGGGAAGAACACTATCCCGGGACTCTTACAGTGACAGCCACATACCGTTGGAGCGAAGACAATGTGCTGACCCTTAACATGAGGGCTACCACTGACGCCCGTACTGTGCTCAACCTTACCAATCACGCCTACTTCAATCTTGGAGGACACAACAGCGGCACTGCCCTTGACCACATTTTGAAATTGGAGGCCGATACATATGTGCCTACCGATGAGACCCTTGTGCCTTTCGGACGTATCGATCCTGTTGCCGGCACTCCTCTCGACTTTGTGGATGCGCATCCGGTGCGCCGTGACTTCTTTGCCGATTTCCCTGCGCTTAAAAACGGCAAGGGCATTGACAATTCATGGGTTATACGGGATTACGTTCCTGGAAAGATCCAGTTGGCGGCAACGATGACAGATCCGGTGAGCGGCCGTAAGTTGGAAATATCCACCGACCAGCCCATCGTGCATGTATATGCTGGATGTTGGATTGGTGATGCGCCACAGGGGAAGGACGGGTATAAATATAATGACTACGATGCCATATCGATCGAATGCCAGGATTTTCCGGATGCACCCAACCATCCGGAATTCCCGTCAACAGTGCTCTCTCCAGAAGAAGAATACAATAGGACAATACAATTTAAATTTTCTGTAAAATAATAATGAAACCTACACTATTTGTACTTGCAGCAGGAATGGGCAGCCGATACGGAGGCCTTAAGCAGTTGGACCCTCTAGGCCCTCACGGCGAGACAATCATGGACTATTCTATCTATGACGCCATCAATTCTGGATTCGGGAAAGTAGTATTCGTAATACGTAAGGACTTTGAACAAGACTTCCGTGAAAAGATACTTTCCAAATATGAAGGGCATATCCCTGTGGAGGTCGTATTCCAGTCCACCGATAAGTTGCCCGAAGGATACACATGTCCGGCCGACCGCACTAAGCCTTGGGGCACTAACCATGCGGTGCTGATGGGACGTGAAGTCATCAACGAACCGTTTGCCGTCATAAATGCCGATGATTTCTATGGCCGCGATGCATTCCGCGTAATAGCACAGGAGCTTTCACGCCCCCGCGACAGCAAAGGCGACTACTGTATGGTTGGCTTCCGTGTAGGCAACACTATGACCGAAAACGGATCAGTTGCCCGCGGTGTATGCCAGACAAAGGATGGGTTGCTGACATCTGTTGTTGAACGCACCGCCATATCTTACGATGAGAATGGTAACATTGTATTCACTGATGAGAACGGTGAACTCCAGACACTTGACCCGGCCACACCCGTGTCT
>VSPW01000171.1 GCA_009775535.1 Muribaculaceae bacterium | reverse complement strand
ATATTATATTAATAAAATGATTGCCCTTAACACTGTTTGGCACAGTTATTGCAGTATTATCTTCAACAATAGTCAGAATCAAATTACCTATATGGATATAAAATTTACAAAAGAAGTGAACCGCCTGCTTGAAAAGAGTAGGGACGAAGCGGTCCGCCATAATAATTCAGCAATAAGACCGGAACATTTGTTGCTGGCCATAATGCTCGATATCGGCTCTCCTGCATGTGTGCTGTTAGAAAAGGCCGCATCTGACGTTTCCGCATATCAGTTACAGCAAGAATTGGATGATGAATTGTTTGACTTATCACCCCAAACCGGAGCAAAACTTACTGTCGGAGATTTAACAAACCGCATAATCAAACTTAGTGCCCTAGAAGCCAGGTTGCTAAAAAATGAAATGGTTGAGCCTGTGCATATTCTTTTGGCCATTTTCCACAATAGCGAAGTCCAGTCAATGCCTTTTATGAAGAGATTCACGCAGGCCGGTATTACATATGACAAATTATACCGAATGTCTGCCAACATGTCAGAACCAACCGCTGGGACATCATATAGTGATGATGAATACGATGACGAAAATGAGCCAGTATCAGGAAGCGGAAATTCGCACCAGCAACAAGGCAGGCCTACGGCATCACGCCCAAATACACGTAAAAGCGGCAATGATACCCCTATGTTGGATAAATTTGGCAACGATATGACACGTGCGGCCGAAGAAAACAGGCTTGATCCCGTTGTCGGACGTGAAGTCGAAATCGAACGCCTTGCACAAATACTCAGCCGCCGTAAAAAGAACAATCCTGTACTTATCGGAGAACCCGGTGTAGGCAAATCCGCTATAGTAGAAGGCCTTGCTTTACGCATCATACAGCGCAAGGTCTCACGTATATTGTTTGGAAAGCGGGTCGTATCTCTTGATATGGCATCATTGGTAGCTGGAACAAAATATCGTGGCGAATTTGAGGAAAGAATAAAAGGCGTACTTAATGAATTGGCTAAAAATAAAGATATAATCTTGTTTATAGATGAAATGCATACCATCGTCGGGGCTGGCAATGCCGCCGGCTCTATGGATGCGGCCAATCTTTTGAAACCGGCACTTGCCCGCGGAGAAATACAATGTATCGGAGCGACTACGCTTGACGAATACCGGAAAAATATCGAAAAAGATGGCGCCCTTGAACGAAGGTTCCAAAAAGTCATGGTTGAGCCAACTACTGCCGAAGAGACATTATCAATCCTTAATAATATAAAGGACAAGTATGAGAAGCATCACAATGTGGTTTATACACAAGATGCCATTGACGCCTGCGTCAAGCTCACTGACCGTTATGTAAGTGACCGTAACTTCCCAGACAAGGCTATAGATGCCATGGATGAAGCCGGATCGCGAATCCATATAACAAATATTGTAGTCCCCAAAGAGATAGAGGAATTGGAACAGGCCATAGAAGAGGCCACCCGTAATAAATTAAACGCCGCAAAAGCACAAAATTTTGAAAGTGCGGCATCATATCGCGACCAGGCTCAACAACTGACGGAGCAGCTTGAAAAGGCTAAAACCGATTGGGAGGAGCGTATCAGCGGAGAGCCGGAAACGGTAGACGAAGAAAAAGTTGCCGAAGTCGTTGCAATGATGACAGGTGTGCCTGTTCAACGCATAGCCCAAGCCGAAGGTAATAGGCTAAAAGCTATGGGTACGATTCTTAAAAATAAGATTATCGGACAAGATAATGCTATTGAGAAAATCGTAAAGGCTATCCAACGCAACCGTATTGGGCTAAAAGATCCAAACAAGCCTATCGGGACATTCATGTTTCTTGGCCCTACAGGCGTAGGCAAGACACATCTTGCAAAAAAACTGGCAGAATATCTGTTCGATTCAGCCGATACCCTTATTAGGATCGACATGAGCGAATACATGGAAAAATTCACAGTCAGCCGTCTAGTCGGCGCCCCTCCCGGATATGTGGGCTATGAGGAAGGCGGCCAGCTTACAGAGAAGGTTCGCCGCCATCCATATTCCGTTGTTCTTCTTGACGAAATAGAGAAGGCCCATCCTGACGTTTTCAACCTGTTGCTTCAGGTAATGGATGAGGGACGCCTCACTGACAGCCTCGGACGAAAGATTGACTTCAAGAATACAATTATAATACTTACCTCAAATATAGGCACACGCCAACTCAAAGATTTTGGTGCTGGGGTAGGTTTTGCCACTAAGAATATGGATAAGGATTTCACTCATGGGGTCTTAATGAAAGCTCTAAATAAGGCATTCTCACCCGAGTTCCTTAACCGTATCGATGACATTGTCATGTTTGATTCATTAGATAAAGACGCAATCTTCCGTATAATAGATATTGAGCTTTCGGGATTCTACAAGCGTGTCGGAGAATTGGGATATAGCCTAAACCTTACAGAAGAGGCAAAAACATTTATAGCGAATAAAGGCTATGACCAGCAATATGGCGCCCGACCTCTGAAACGAGCAATACAAAAATATCTGGAGGATAACTTGGCCGAACTGATTATCAGTGGTGACATATCTGAAGGCGATATAATCAATGTTACATACAATACAGAAAAGGATTCCATCGAATTCAATGTGACGAAAGGGATTTCTGAATAAAAACATTGACAAATAAATATGAAAGCCCGGACAGCTGATCTGTCCGGGCTTTCTATTTATAAATTATACATTTACCAGATAACTACACGATCTTCTTTAGAACGGAACATCGGGTCGCCTTCTTTAATGTCGAATGCATTGAAGAACGGCTCTATGTTGCGGAGGGACGCATTTACACGCCAACGCCCAAGCGAATGTGGATCCGTCTTGGTTCTCTGTAATATCTCAGCATCACGTATATTACCAGCCCACACATTTGCATAACTTAGATAAAAGCGCTGATCAGGAGTAAATCCATTTACCTCTTTCTGCTCCTTGCCCCTTATAGCATTGTGATATGCGGTATATGCCACTCTCAAGCCTCCCTGGTCGGCAATATTCTCACCAAGCGTAAAACGGCCATTGGCGTGTGTATCACCAAGCACAATAATTTGGTTGAACTGTTCTGCAAGGCTATCAGCCAATTTTGTGAATGCTTTTGCATCTTCTTCAGTCCACCAATTGGAGAAATTTCCATCTTTATCAAATTGACGGCCCTGGTCATCAAAACCATGAGTCATTTCATGACCTATCACAACACCAATTGCACCATAATTTTCCGCATCATCTGCATCCGGGTTAAAATAAGGGGACTGTAATATCCCTGCAGGGAAGCATATCTCATTAGTAAGAGGATTATAGTATGCATTGACTGTCTGTGGCGTCATAAACCAGCGTTCACGGTCAACAGGCTTACCGTAGTCAGCAAGGTTATAATCATTATTAAATATTATGGCATCCTGTATGTTCTTCCAATATGATTTTGAAGGATCTATTTTTAGGCCAGAATAATCGCGCCATTTATCAGGATATCCGATTTTTACAGTAAAAGTACCTAGCTTCTGAAGCGCCTTCACCTTTGTTTCAGCACTCATCCAAGGCAACTGGGTTATGTGTTCGGCAAGCCCTACCTGTAAGTTATTGACTAGATCCAGCATTTTGGCCTTTGAGGTCGCAGGGAAATATTTTTCAACATAAAGCTCACCGACAGCTTCTCCCAATATACCGTTAGGTACACCTATGGCCCGTTTCCATCTTGGTTGCATCTGCTGAACCCCCGAAATGACCTTTGACAATTCAAACCCGGCATTTATAAACTTGTCGCTGAGATATGGTGCTGCCGACGATATGTATCCAGAAGCGACATAATCGCGTAAGGCTTGTTCCGAAGCATTTTTCAATATGCTGTCCACCGCTGCCAGTGACTTTGGTTGACCGATAATAATTGTATCGACATCATTAAGGCACTGTTTTGAAAAATACCGTTTCAAATCAACAGATGGATATTCGTCCATAAGATCCTGCAGTGACATCGGATTATAGCTAGCAGCAGGAGTA
>VSPW01000170.1 GCA_009775535.1 Muribaculaceae bacterium | reverse complement strand
GGAGAGGTGTATAAGAGACATATGCGACCCTTGTCAGCCTTGGCCGTGGAATAATCTATATCGAAAATTCCCGGAGTATAATCCATAGGGCCAGATAAAAGGCGTACATATGGCAAAGTACATAAATACTCCGATGAATTGCCCTCCGACCAAGCATTCCACTCCATGCCTCTCGCACCCTCTCGTGTCATCATGTTTGGCCATGTGCGCCTTATGCCTGTCTCTTTTATCGGCTCATGCGCATCCAGCATGATTTTATGACTGGCACATGCCTCTACCACACGTTGATAATGCCGGACACCATACTGTGAATGGTGGTAATAGCCGCCTGCAAAGTCACCTGCATAACCAGTCTTAAGCGTATGCACTCCAATCGACTCATAATATGCAAGCGCCGAATCAAGCGCAGCCTCATATTCCGGAATATTTCCTCCCGTCTCATTATGCATCCACAACTCTATGCCTTTCTCCTTTGCATATCTGGCAACACGCTCTATATCAAAATCAGGATATGCCTCCAGATAATCGAAATGCTGGTTTCCTCCCCAATTCTCCCAACCTACATTCCATCCTTCAAATAACACACCCTGTATATTGTTTGCGGCAGCAAAATCTATATGGCGTAGTGCATTTTCTGTAGTGACGCCATGACGGCTGCCCATAGTCCACGTCTGTGTGCCCAGATGCATTCCCCACCACACACCTACATATTTTTGTGGCTTTATCCATGAAACATCGCCAATCTTGGATGGCTCATTAAGATTGAGTATCAATTCCGAATTGATCAGATCAACAGGCTTTTTGCCCAACTGCAACGTGCGCCATGGTGTCACAAACATATTAGGCACATCAGCCTTAATACCGTCCGGCATTGGTGCAAGTTCAGCCTTAAGGATTCCGGTTGAATCCCGTTTCAATGTCATTTCAGGATAATCATATAAAGCAGCCTCATGTATAGCCCCATAATGGCCGCCAGACGTACAGAACGTAAACGGTGTATTTGCATCTTCCACTTCCGATAACGGCATATGGCGGTAATTTAGTTCATATGTCTCAAAATTCCCTGGAATGGACCAGGACATACCATCCTGAGAAAATTTGAACTCTGTCAATTCATCTGTAACTACTACATTCTGGGCATCAACAATGTTCCATTCATATCTAAAGGCAATCCCATCATCAAACGCACGGAATCTCACGGTCATCCAATTCCCGGATGCGTCCTTATTGGTCACAGCCATTTCATTGTATCTGTTCAATACCTTTTTGTTCTCACCCCAAGGCTGATTCCAAACTTCATCATGGGAATCTCTGACAATTGAAGTAACGGCATCCTTTCCGACCATGCCGTCAACCGGTACTACCCCAAGTTTGGAATCTCCCATTATATCTTGCCCACAATAAGACACAGAATAATACATCCCATCTTCAAGGTTTCCGCTATACTTCACTACTACATTTCCGTCAGGTGATTCCAACACAGGGTTATCCGAGACACCACAACTGGACATAAATGCAAAAACCTGTATGGCAAACAGGCTGACATGCCTAGAAATTGACATTCCCAATATCATAAAATATCTGGTTTTATTATTGATACTATATAATTCTATATATAATACTCACATATCATTACACAACTACTCAAAAACACGCCACACGCAACAGCCTGTCTGCCTGTTGCGTGTGGATATATTCTAATAAATATAGGATACTGCTATTCTTCAGTATTTTTCTCTGCATATTCCTTGAGCAGCCGTTCCTGTACATCAGCCGGACAAAGTTCATACGATGCAAATTTCATCGTGAACGAAGAACGGCCACCTGTAATGGAACTCAACGCAGTAGAATACGTCGACATTTCCTTCAATGGCACTTTAGCGGAAATCTTCTCAAATCCATTCTCGCTGTTCATACCCATAATCATGGCACGGCGCCCCTGCAGGTCGCTCATTACATCTCCCATTACATCTCCCGGCACAAAAACCTCAACATCATAGACAGGTTCCAGGATTTTCGGATTTGCACTACGGAACGCCTCACTGAATGCATTACGCCCGGCCAGACGGAATGAGATTTCATTGGAATCGACCGGATGCATCTTACCGTCATAGATACATACCCTCACGTCACGTGCATACGAACCTGTCAGCGGACCTTGTTCAATCCTGTCCATCAAGCCTTTGACTATTGCTGGTATGAAACGGGCATCAATTGCGCCTCCGACAATACAGTTGCAGACAACAAGCTTGCCGCCCCACTCCAAAGGTATTTCCTGCGTATCACGCACATTCATCTTAAATTCCTGATTACCGAATTTATATGTATCAGGAGCAGGCATACCTTCATAATATGGCTCAATAATCAAGTGCACTTCTCCAAACTGGCCGGCACCTCCCGATTGTTTCTTATGTCGGTAATCGGCACGCGCTGCCTTTGTTATTGTCTCTCGGTAAGGTATTTTTGGCTCTTCAAACACGATAGGCAGCTTATCATTGTTTTCAACCCTCCATTTCAATGTACGCAAATGGAACTCACCCTGCCCGGAAAGGATTGTCTGTTTCAGTTCTTTCGACTGCACCACTTCCCATGTAGGATCTTCTTCATGCATACGGGTAAGTATGGCACTGAGTTTCTCCGCATCGCTTTCTGTCACCGGACGGATCGCACGTGAATATTTCGGGGCAGGGTATTTGATAAAGTCAAATGATATATTGCATCCTTTCTCATTCAATGTGTTTCCTGTACGGGCGTCCTTAAGCTTTACAGTTGCACCTATATCACCGGCACGCAATTCATCAACAGGCGTCTTTATCTGTCCGCACACACAATAAAGCTGGGCAAACCGCTCCTTTGAACCGCGCGTAACATTTTCCAGGTCAGCGCCGGCCTTCAACGTACCGCTCATCACCTTAAAATAGCTGACTTCTCCGATATGAGGCTCTACTGTGGTCTTGAACATGTACACACTCAATGGACCTGTAGAATCCGGCATGACCTTATTTCCTTCTGAATCAACAGGAGCTGGCATTTCTTCAACAAAAGGCACTACATTCCCAAGGAATTCCATCATACGGCGGACACCCATGTCACGCAATGCACTAACACAGAACACCGGGAACAGCGACCTATCTATAAGACCTTTGCGTATACCTTCACGCATCTCATCTTCAGAAAGGTGGCCCTGCTCAAAGAATTTCTCCATGAGAGTCTCATCATTCTCTGCAGCTGCCTCCACCAATGCCTGGTGCAACTCCTGTGCACGATCCATCTCATCGGCAGGTATATCTTCAATCACAGGCACACCGCCATCAGGATTCCATGAATATTTTTTCATCAGCAGCACGTCAATCATTGCATTGAAGCCAGGTCCTGCATTGAGCGGATACTGTACCGTCACAACCTTTTTACCGAAAATATCATGCATCTGTTCGATTACGTTTTCATAATCCACCTTTTCCCCATCAAGCTGGTTAAGTGCAAATATCACAGGTTTCTTAAGCGATGCACACGTACGGAATATATTCTGCGTACCAACCTCAACACCATATTGGGAATCTATGACAATAACACCGCAATCAGTAACATTCAATGCCGTTATAGCGCTGCCGACAAAGTCATCGCTACCTGGACAATCTATCACATTAAGTTTCTTATTTAGGAATTCGGCATAAAACACTGTAGAAAATACAGAATAGCCGTACTCTTTCTCTACCGGGAAATAATCGCTTACGGTATTGTTGGCCTCTACCGTGCCACGGCGTTTTATAACTCCACACTCGTAAAGCATTGCCTCCGCGAGTGTGGTTTTACCTGAGCCTTTGCTACCTAGCAAAGCGATGTTCTTGATTTCATTAGTTTGGTAAACTTTCATGTTATCAGAGATTTTAAAGTAAGGATTCAAGTTCAAGCGCCCTTCTTGGGGTGATTGAGCTTGCAATTTAAACATTATTTTTCATACTTACAACAAAATCGGATGCAACATTCCCTTTTTTTATAAATTTTGAATACTTTTGCATTTGTATTTCTGTCACACCGACAAACAGGAATAAATAGGTACATTCCATATATTAATGTATATATAAACAC
>VSPW01000017.1 GCA_009775535.1 Muribaculaceae bacterium | reverse complement strand
ACTTATAATCCTTATAATGCGCTCCATGGCATAAAGGCCCAATGCGCAGCCACCGATAGCCCCTATGACCGAGACTGCGGCACAGCTCACCGATGCTGCCAACTGCCCGTTCCTCATAAGCGACACCACATCGAGAGAAAACGCTGAAAACGTCGTGAAACCTCCCAGGAAACCGGTTATGGCAAGAAGGTACAACGCGCGGGGAAGCTCCAGATGTTCAAAAAGCGCCCACAGCATGCCTATTGCCACACTGCCGGCTATATTCACACCGGCCGTATAATAATATGACGCCGTACTGGCACTGCCACACTGCTGTATCAAATAGCGGCACAACGCGCCCATACCTCCCCCCGCGAATACAAGGGCGATATTGGCTGAGACCGTCATCATGCCTGCCATCTTGACAATCACACAGGTGCAACGCTAGCGCGCAGCAGTAAACTCATCAAGGAAACGCACATCGTTTTCAGAGAACATACGCAGGTCCTTCACCTGGTATTTGAGGTTGGTTATGCGCTCCACGCCCATACCCAAGGCGAAGCCCGTATATTCAGCCGGATCTATGCCGCATGCCTGTAGCACATTGGGGTCAACCATCCCGCATCCGAGAATCTCTACCCAACCTGTGCCCTTGCAGAAAGAGCATCCCTTGCCTCCACAAAGGTTGCAGGAGATATCCATCTCGGCCGAAGGCTCGGTGAACGGGAAGTAGCTCGGGCGCAGGCGTATCTGGGTGTCAGGCCCGAACATCTCCTGGGCAAAATACAGCAATGTCTGGCGCAGGTCTGCAAACGACACGTTACGGTCGACATACAGCGCCTCCACCTGATGGAAAAAGCAGTGGGCACGCGCCGATATCGCCTCGTTGCGGTAGACTCGTCCGGGACATATTATACGGATAGGCGGCTTCGACGACTCCATCACACGGCTCTGAACCGAGGATGTATGCGTACGCAGCAGCACATCGGGCGAACGCTGGACGAAAAATGTATCCTGCATGTCTCGCGCAGGATGGTCTGCGGCAAAATTAAGTGAGGAGAACACATGCCAGTCATCCTCTATCTCCGGCCCTTCGGCTATAGTGAAGCCCAGACGGCGGAATATTGCTATTATCTCCTCCCTTACCAGCGAAAGGGGGTGGCGCGTACCCAGGCGCACAGGAGCTGCCGGACGTGTCAGGTCAAGGCCGTCAACAGCGCTACTGTCCTGGGCCAACCCCTCGCGGAGGGCGTTTATACGTTCCGTAGCAAGGGTCTTAAGCTCATTCAATGCCTGGCCCACAGCCTTTTTCTCCTCCGCAGGCACATTACGGAAATCGTTGAAAAGCAGGGAAATCTCCCCTTTCTTGCTGAGATATTTAATGCGCAGGGCCTCCACCTCGCCTGCATCGGCTGCGGCAAGGTTCTCTATCTGCGCCTTCAGGGTGTTAATTTTTTCAATCATCGCGATGTATAATAATGCAATAGGCCACAAAATTACAAATTATTTCGCAAAAAGATTGTAATTTTGCGTTATACCTTAAATGAAATTTTTGTAGTCATGACACATAAAGACATTATAACCCCTATCACCGTTGTTGATTACCAGGAACTTGACCCGACAGACCGCACCTTGGTCGATACCGCGCGGGAGGCCACACTACGGGCCTATGCCCCTTACAGCCGGTTCAGTGTAGGTGCTGCCGTCCTCCTCGACAACGGAGAGATTGTATCCGGATCAAACCAGGAGAATGCCGCCACCCCGTCAAGCCTTTGCGCCGAGCGGACGGCGGCATACTATGCACACGCCAGATACCCTGAAGCGAAATTCGTCACAGTAGCGATAGCCGCACGCGACACCACCGGAAACGAGATCGCCGCGCCTATATCTCCGTGCGGCGCGTGCCGCCAGGCATTGCTGGAATATGAGAAACTCGCCGGAAATGGCGTGAAAGTCCTATTGGCAGGCAGAAGTGAGATTTACATCCTGCCATCTGTAAAATCACTTTTGCCGCTATCTTTCACCGAAATCGAATAATTTCAGGCAAAAATCAGCGAAAACGCACCCCATCGGCATCAAAATATGGACATTTTCCTTGACTTTGGCTGCAAAATATATTAATTTTGCACGAAATTCGCCCTATAAGGGCCATTTGGCCAATGAGCAAGAAAAGACACCATAAAATATCCATATTCGGCTCACAGGTGACATCCGTCATAAGCGTTGCCCTTGTCCTCCTCGTCATGGGGATAATGGCGATGACTGGACTGACGGCGCGTGCCATCAGCGATTCCATACGCTCCTCAATGGGCTTTGTGGTAGAGCTGCGCAACGGCACTGCCGAATCCGATGTCAACCGCCTGAAAAAGATGTGGGGGACAGCCCCTTATGTGGCATCACAGCAATACACGTCAGCCGCCGACATCCTTGAACAGGAATCGCAGCAGATGGGTGAGGACATAATCAACCTGCTTGACGCCAACCCGTACAATGCCGAATTTGACATCAAGGTAAGGCAGGCATACGCCAATGCCGACAGCCTGGAAAAAATTGCGGCCGAAGTAGAGGCCGACCCGGCGGTTGAGCGCGTCAACCTTAACGCAGCCATGGTCGACAACGTGGACGAGTCCCTGGGACGCATCACAACTGTACTGGGAATCATAGGGCTAACACTGCTGGTCATATCGTTTGCGCTGATAAACAATACAGTATCCCTGTCCATCTACTCCAGGAGGTTCACCATACACACCATGCGCCTTGTCGGTGCAAAAGCATCGTTCATACGCAGGCCATTCATAGTGGCCGGGGCAATAAACGGGCTTATATCGGCTGCCGTAGCGATAGCCATCCTCATTGGGGCGTACTGCTATACAGTAAGCATATTTCCTCCCATAGCCTCTCTGCTCACATGGCAGCAGACAGCCATGGTCTACATCGCACTTATAGCGCTGGGCATCGCCATATGCATGGCTGCTTCAGCAATGGCTGCTTCACGGTATCTCAGGCAGGACTACGATGACCTGTTCAGGAAATAGATATCCTAAATAACCATATAAAAGAACCAATGTCAAAACCAAACAACGACATCGCTCCCGATATCAGGCCCAAGACCGCCAACATAAAGAGGGAACAATACGGACAGCTGCCACTGGTGCGGCTGAACTTTATAATGATGGCCATTGCCGGCGCAATGATAGTAATAGGATTCCTGCTGATGCTCGGCGGAAGCTCGACGGTAGACAGCTTCAACCCCGATATATTCAGCACACGCCGAATAGTCATCGGACCGATGGTGACATTCCTCGGATTCATATTCATGGGAGTGGCAATAGTGATACGGCCGAAACCAAAAACAGAGACTCGCAATGGAATGGCTTGACGCTCTTATACTCGGCATCGTCCAGGGCCTTGCCGAATACCTTCCGATATCATCCAGCGGACACCTGCAGATATTCCAGGACATCCTGGGGCTTAACCTCTCAGGGTCACAGTCCCTGCGCTTCGACCTGATGCTGCATGTAGCCACCGTAATGAGCACCATCGTGATACTATGGAATGAATTCAAGCCTCTGTGCGTATCATTCTTCACATTCCGCAACGACTCCAACACCAAGACCGTACTGAAGATATTCGTGTCTTGCATCCCGGTGGCCATTGTAGGGATTTTCTTCAAGGAATGGGTGGAAAGCTTCTTCCACAGCAACCTCACCATTGTAGGCATATGCCTGTGTGTGACAGCAGTGCTGCTGACATTCTCCTATTATTTCGGCACACGCCCCCAGCTGCTGCACAAGGCAAGCCGCAAGCCCCGCGACATCACCTATGGCGACGCATTTGTCATAGGATGCGCACAGGCCGTGGCCGTCCTGCCTGGCCTTAGCCGCAGCGGGTCCACAATCGCCACAGGAATCCTTATAGGCGACAAACGCGAGAAAGTGGCCCATTTTTCATTCCTTATGGTAATAATCCCAATACTGGGAGAAGCACTGCTGGACATAAAAAAAATGTTCGGCATGGAGGCAACAGCGGCCGGTGACGGGACTGAAATAGGATGGATGGCCATAGCTGTCGGATTTATCGCATCATTCATCGTAGGATGCCTCGCATGCAGGTGGATGCTCAACATCGTGCGCAAAGGCAAGCTCGTATGGTTTGCCGCCTACTGCGTGATAGTCGGCATTATGTGCCTCGTATGGTAAAACCCGCTATCCCCACCCTAGACATGAATTTTATTGAAGGAGAAGTCCTATATATCGACAAGCCCCTTGGATGGACATCGTTTGATGCGGTAAAACGCATACGAGGGGCGCTGACCCGCCGCCTTGGCGTAAAAAAAATCAAAGTCGGTCATGCCGGCACACTGGACCCGCTAGCTACCGGAGTAATGATAGTATGCACCGGAAGGGCCACAAAACGCATCGATGAACTGCAGGCAGGGGTCAAGGAATATGTGGCCACACTTGCCCTGGGGGCTACCACACCGTCATTCGACCTTGAGACGGAAATAGACGCCACATACCCCACCGCGCACATAGACCGCGCACTTGTCGACAGCGTCATCCCGTCATTTACCGGACGTATCGAACAAGTCCCGCCCGCATTCTCAGCATGCAAGGTCGATGGACGCCGGGCCTATAAGATGGCCAGGCAGGGTCAGGAAGTGGAGCTTAAGCCAAAGACCCTTGTAATCGACAAGATCGAGGTGCTTGAGTTCTCTCCATCGGAACTCACCCTGCGCATCATATGCAGCAAAGGCACGTACATACGTGCACTTGCCCGCGACATAGGCATCGCCCTACGTTCAGGAGCACACCTGACAGCCCTGCGCCGCACACGCGTAGGCGACATCGACATCACCGGATGCCTCTCTGTAGAACAGGCCACCGAACTGATACGGACCACCGATGTGGTCATGCCGCAGGAACAGGAACAAGACTAAGAACCAATAAAAACGAAATAACCGAAATGAAGTTATCACAATTCAAATTTCGACTGCCCGAAGAACTTATCGCCCAATACCCCTCGCCACAGCGCGACGAAGCGCGCATGATGGTCCTGCATCGCAAGACCGGCGAGATTGAGCACCGCATATTCAAAGAAATAATCAACTACTTCGACAACGGCGACCTTATGGTGTTCAACGACACAAAGGTATTCCCGGCACGCCTGTACGGCAACAAGGAAAAGACCGGGGCAAGGATCGAAGTGTTCCTGCTGCGGGAGCTCAACGAGGAAAACAAGCTTTGGGACGTCCTCGTAGAACCCGCGCGCAAAATCCGCATCGGCAACAAACTGTATTTCGATGACGATGAGTCAATGGTGGCCGAAGTGATCGACAACACCACATCACGCGGGCGCACACTCCGCTTCCTCTACGATGGGACTCACGAAGAATTCAAGTCTGCCCTATACGCCCTGGGCCAGACACCACTGCCCGACTACATCAAGCGCGAACCCGAGGAAGATGACGCCGACCGCTACCAATGCATATTCGCAAGCAAGGAAGGCGCAGTCGTGACCCCCGCCGCCGGTACACACTTCTCGCGCGAGCTACTCAAACGCCTGGAAATAAAAGGTGTCGAACAAGGATTCATCACAGTGCACAGCGGCCTTGGAAACTTCCGCGAAATAGACGTCGAAGACCTCACCAAGCACCGCATGGACTCAGAGCAGATGGAAGCATCGCAGGAGCTAGTAGACCTCGTCAACCGCACAAAGGATGCCGAAAGGCAGGTATGCGCTGTAGGCACATCCGTATTGCGCGGCATCGCAAGCGCAGTGTCCATGGGCGGCCACATGAAGACCTACGAGGGTTGGACAAACAAATTCATATTCCCGCCCTACGACTTCACCGTTGCCACATCGCTCGTCAGCAACTTCCACATGCCCTACTCAACCATGCTGATGATGGTAGCTGCGTTCGGAGGCTACGAGCTGGTAATGAAGGCATATGATGCCGCCGTTGCCGAAAAATACCGATTCGGGGCATATGGCGATGCAATGCTTATCCTGGATTGACAACCTTAAAAAGCAATATCAATGAAAAGACATTTCGTTTACATAATCTCGCTGCTTATAGCGGTAACAGCAGGGGCTGTCCCTGCCAAGCCTGGGCTAAGGACAGTCACACAAGCAGACGGCACAGAAATAAAAGTACAGAAAGTCGGCGATGAAAATTTCCACATGTACCTCACTCCTGACGGACATCCGCTGATGTGCAAGGACGGGATTTTCTACTACGCCGAAATAGACAATTCCGGCAAAGCCGTAAACTCCGGGATGCGCGCATCAGACATGGCGGTACGTACAGCGGCTGAAAATGAATTCCTTGCAAAAGCTCCTTCTGGCGCGGAAATCGCGGAAGCCTTGAAAGCCGCACGCCCGGCCCCCAGATTCATGCACAGAAGCCAGCGCGCGCAAGCATCCGCCCAGTCCGGCGTAGGCCTGTTCCCTGGCGCCACATTCCCTAGGAAAGGAAATATCAAAGGGCTTGTGATACTCGTTGAGTATGCCGATGTAAAGATGACGCTCGGCAACAAGGCATACCAATACTTCAACGACCTACTGAACAAGGAAGGGTTCAGCGAGTACAATGCCACAGGAAGCGCACGCGACTATTTCCTTGAATCCTCAATGGGCCAGTTCGACCCGCAATTCGATGTTTTCGGACCGGTGACACTCCCCCAAAAGCAGGCATACTACGGCGGCAACGATGCCGATGGCAACGACTTGAACCCGGAAATGATGGTAGTCGATGCTGCCGGACTCCTTGACAGCCGGATAAACTTCAAGGACTACGACCTTGACAACGACGGATACGTCGACAACATATTCATTTTCTATGCCGGAAAAGGCGAAGCCTCATACGGCAGCGACGACTCCGTATGGCCTCACCAGTGGGATATAGAATCGGCTGGCAGGACATGCATCAAGGACGGCGTACGGATAAGCCGCTACGCATGCACGAACGAATGGGGTTGGTCAACCCCCGACGGCATCGGCACATTCGTCCACGAATTCTCCCACGTCATGGGGCTTCCCGACCTATATACCACCAACTATGGTTCAGCACGCACCCTTACGCCAGGGTCTTGGTCTGTGCTCGATTCAGGACCTTACAACAACGATGGCCGTACCCCCCCCGCATACGGAGCATTTGAACGCAACGCCATGGGGTGGATCGAACCGACGGTGGTCGACAAGGCCGCATCAATTACCCTCAACGACATCCGCACCTCAAACGAGGCCGTACTGATACCAACATCAAAGAACACCGAATTCTTCCTTCTGGAAAACCGTCAGCAAAAAGGAGGTGACATATATCTTCCTGGACACGGGATGCTGGTATGGCATGTCGACTACGATTCCTACAAATGGATGTCCAATGCGGTAAACAACACTGCTTCACACCAATATGTCGACATTGAAGAAGCCGGAGGCAATGCAAACAACGAAAGCGCCACTACAATGGCGTCATATACGTTCCCGGGTACAAAAAGAGTGACATCATTCACCGATGACACACGGCCATCGATGAAGACATGGGCGGGCGCATCCCTAGGATTGCCCATCACCTCGATAGCCGAAAGCAACGGAGTCATAACATTCGATGTAGCCGGCGGCATACCCAAGATCGCAACTCCCACCGTAACCGCCCCTGGTGAAATCACTGAAGAATTCCTCACCGCAAACTGGAATCCAGTTGACGGTGCAACCCACTATATGCTCACCGTCATGGAAATGACCGAAAACGGAGAGACAGAATACACCGCCGACTTCACCAATAAAGCCCTCCCCGAAGGCTGGACGGCCTCGAAGTTCGACACATACACATCATTGGGATACTACGGCAAGGCATCCCCTTCATTCAAGTTCGCGGCCGATGGAGTCTCGCTCACAACAGCCACATATCCCTCATCCGTATCATCCGTCTCTTTCTGGTACAGGGGCGCAAACTCGGCAGCCGCCAACCTATTTGTAGTACAAGGCCTCGTAGACGGCAATTGGGTAGAAATCGGGAAAATCTCGCCATCATCGGCAGCCACTGCAGGCGTCACACATACCATATCCGAAATTCCCGATGGGGTAAAACAGGTCAGGTTCGTCTACAACAAGGCCGGCGCAGGCAACATAGCGCTTGACGATGTCACAATAACTGCCGGAGGCTCATCGTACACGCCTCTAGAGGGATACGACAGCCTTAACGTAGGCAATACCACATCACACCGCGTCGACATCTCCGGAATAAAGTCCACGATGCTGGCATACAAGGTATGCGCTTCTGATGGGAACTACACCACACCGTTCTCCGACATACAGATCGTCGACCTGTCACCCAACTCAGGGATAGACGGCATCGAAGCCGACAGCACAGACACCCCGTGCGAATACTTCAACCTTAACGGCATCCGCGTCGACAGTACAGGCCTGATTCCAGGCATATACATACGCCGCCAGGGAGCAAAAGTGCAGAAAATAATAATACGCTAATTTTATACCTCTTACCCTATTTTCTAATGACAATCCTAAAAAGACTACTTCCAGTGCTTGCCGCATCCGCCATAGTGGCAGCACCGACATCAGCACAAGACGAGGCTTTCGACCTCAGTTCACAGCGCTCCGAAGAACAGACGGTGCTGCCTGTGCCTGGAAAAAAGATTGAAGGACGTGCCATCGTAATCAATCCCACACCACACCGGCTCACAATCGATCCGGAAGGTAAAAGGCTAGATGCCTCCACTGGATTCGCCGTCAACGACAAACAGAAGGCATTCATTTCCGACATCGCATTCCTCAAGCAGAACCCTAAAGGTGTCAAGCTTAACATCGATTTCAGCAACAAAGAAAAATACGCAAAAAAACTTGGGTTAAAATCCGAACCGGGGGCATACGTGCTCACCATAACCCCAAAAGGCATCGACATCTTCGGCTACGACCAACAGGGCGCATTCTACGGCCTACAGTCACTGCGGCAGATTCTGTCCAGCCCCGGAGTGAAAGACGGCATCATACCAGCCCTGTCGATCAACGACTACCCTGACCTGAAATACCGAGGTGTGGTCGAAGGTTTCTACGGCGAACCATGGAGCCATGAAGTCCGCCTGTCCCTGATAGACTTCTATGGCCGCAACAAGATGAACACATACCTGTACGGGCCAAAGGACGACCCCTACCACAGCTCGCCATACTGGCGTCAGCCATATCCGGCCGAACAAGAACGCAACATCAAGGAACTTGTCGATGCTTCCAAGCGCGCACGTGTAGATTTCGTATGGGCGATACATCCAGGAAAAGACATCCGCTGGAATCAGCAGGACTATGACAGCCTCGTAGCCAAATTCAACATGATGTACGATCTGGGCGTACGCTCATTCGCCCTGTTCTTCGATGACATCGAAGGCGAAGGCACAAACCCTGTACGCCAAGTAGAACTGCTCAACCGCCTCAACAAGGACTTCGTTGAAAAGAAAGGCGACGTATCCAACCTCGTCGTATGCCCCACCGACTACTCCCGCCTGTGGATCAAGACACAGCCCGACGGGCCACTGCCAACCTACGGACGCTCTCTGGACAAGAACGTTGAAGTAATGTACACCGGAGATGTCGTATGCAGCGACCTCACCAAGGACACAATGGACTTCTTCAACAATCTTGTGAAACGCCCCGGATATTACTGGTGGAACTACCCCGTAAGCGACTATTGCCGCAACTATATACTCCAAGGCCCTTCATACGGTCTGGACACAACCCTGACACGCGATGACGTGGTAGCCCTCGTCAGCAATCCGATGGAACACGGCGAAGCCTCAAAGCTCGCCCTGTACGGCGTAGCCGACTACTCATGGAACATTGCCGGCTACAACCCCATCGACAGCTGGGAAAGGTCTCTCGTTGAAATGATGCCGGCCAACCCGCAGGCATACCGCACCTTTGCCATCCACTCGGCCGATACCGAAAACGGATACCGCCGCGACGAATCATGGGAAACCACAATATTCCCATTCAACGACTACACCCAAAAGGAATTCAATGACCTCATGACCGAATTCAAGGCCGTAGAGGCAGCACCCGCAGACTTTGAAAAGGCCTGCAACAACCCTCTGCTGCTCAAGGAACTTAAACCGTGGCTGACCGAATTCAAGAAACTTGGCCAGCGCGGCATACGTACACTCGGCCTGATAGACATGTACAAGACAGCTACCCCTGCCGAATTCTGGAAAGCATACATCGCCAACATCATGACCCCGCAAGAACGCGCCGACTACCAGGCACACAAGTCCGGGACAATGAAACTGCAGCCTTTCTATGACAACAACATGACAGAAATGCTTGTCGACTTCTATACCCGCATGACCGGTTCTGTCCCCTCTATGCACCACGGAGTAGGAACATATCCTAGCCTATACACATCGCAGTACCGCCTCATGCTCGATGGCACACTTGACACCCACTTCACCTCCGGGCAGTCTCAGACCGACGGCGACTGGATTGGACTTGACCTACGCGATGTCCGCCCTCTACGCAACATAAGCATACACCAGGGACGTAACGACGTCAATGACTCCGACTACTTCGACAACGTAATCCTGGAAGCATCAGCCGATGGGAAACAATGGACAGCACTGTCAGAACCAATGGCAAAGACATATGTGATAAAATGGTCTGCCACAACTCCTGTTGACGCACGCTTCGTACGCATACGCCGTCTCGAATCCGACCGCAAGAGCTGGGCCACCGTACGCGAATTTGTAGTGAATCCTGTCACCCCCGACGTACTCGGATTCAAGGTGGCCACACCCGACAGCGCAGAGGCCATGCGTGCCTTTGACAACGACCCGACAACCTCCTACACTCTTTCAGCACCCATAGAGATAGAAGCACCAAAAAATATGGCGTCCCTTACCATATTCGCCGGAGCAAACCCATCCTATACCGTGCGCTTCATCAATGCCAAAGGCAAGGAAATATCATCGGCAAGCCCCAATGAACCGTTCGCGAAACTGGACATAGCCCCGGAAACCGCAAAAATCATAATTGAAGGCAACGCTACGTTCTACGAAATTTTCGCATCGTTTAAATAGACATACGCCGCAAGGCATACCACCACAGGCCCACCCCGGCATACGCGCATCCACGCTATCGCCGGGGTGGACCGTTAAAACACCGCCACATGACACTATCACGGCGCAAACTCCGCAAAGCACTACAGATAATTCGCCAGACCCGTCCAGGGACAGGCCTGGCAAGATATACCGCCAACAAGCTCAGGGGAAGCATCCTACGGATAGCAAGGTCCACAAAAGTTGCATATCCCGGATGCGTCATGCTTGAACTTACCAACCACTGCAACCTCCACTGCACCACATGCCCGCGTGAATACGCCTACGGCAATCAGATGGACCGCGGATACATGCCGCCCGACAAGGCCAAGGCCATCATCGATGAACTGTCACCATACCTGGACTCCATAGGGCTCACAGGACTCGGAGAGACACTATTGTATCCCCATCTGGCAGAAGTGGCCCGCTACATAAAACAGAAAAAGGCAAGCATCGTCACTTCTTTTTCCACAAACGCAAACATGCACGGGTTCATCGACAAGGTAAAACCTGTATTGCCATACATCGACACCATACAGATATCAGTCGACGGGATCGGACAGACATACGAAAAAATCAGGCACGGGGCAAGATTCCAGGAACTTGACAGCAATATCCGGCAGCTCACCGGAATGACTGCCGGCAAGGGAATCGACATCATGTTCAACATGGTAATGACAAAGGAAAGCATCCACGACATGCCCGGGATCGTGCGCTATGCATCAGAAAACGGCATTCCCTTTGTCAATTTCTCATACTTCAACCTAGCCAGCGTCACACGCATACCGGTAAGCTACTACAGCCTCTTTGACACCCCGGAATTCCAGTCATTGCGCACAGAGACCCTACATACAGCCGCCATCCTGAAAAACGTAGAGGTAACCGGCCTGGGAAAACGCCCGCGGCCGGGATTCTCATCTTGCCCGTTTCCATGGACACATTTCTACATATCATGGGACGGATACATGCCCCCATGTTGCGCAAAACCGTTCCCAAAACTGCTCAACTTCGGCAATGTATTTTCAGACGGCGTGATGCATACCCTCAACAGCAAAGAATACCGGAACTTCCGTACGCTGTCGCAAAACAACCGGACCCCAGCCTTCTGCAACAAATGCAACACTATCGAAATCTGAAACCACACCATATAAAGACAGATAAAAACGTTCCGCCCCGGCCGTACCATGCAAATGGCCAACCGGGGCGGAACGTTTTAGGCTATATCTATTGGTCGAATATTATTTCTTTGCGTCTACCTTAAGCGCATCGGCAGCCGAAGGAAGCTTGTAGCGGTCGTTAAGGCCCTCGATCACCTCCTTGGTGATGTCAAGCGCAGGATTGAAATACACTCCTGCATCCTTATAGAGGATGGCATCATAGTGGTGCGATGCATTGTAGTCTACAAGGAAATTGTGGATCGAATCCTGTAGCTGGCGCTGGCGCTGGGCCATGGCCTGCTCAACCTTCTGCTGCTCGCCCATAAGGTAATTCTGGGCCTGGGCCTGACGGTTCTGGAAATTGCGCATGTCGGCCTCATACGATTCCTGTGTAAGATAGCCGTTCGACTGCGCCTTCTGCTGGATATTGTTGCCAAGGGTCTGGAGCTCACTCTCCTTCTGGCGCTGTATCTGCTGCAGGGAATTCACAGCCTGCTGTCCGGCGGTTGAAATCTCGACAGCCAGGTTATAGTTCGCCATGACAGAATCAAGGTCTATGTATCTGATATTGGTAGAGACCGTAAAAGCCTCGGCCTGCTTGGCGTTCGACTGCAACGAGTCAGCGGCACTGTTTGCCTTTTCATCGGAGCCGGAGCAGGCTACCACTGACAACAACATGACAAAAGTTAGAGCCTTTACGGCGATTGCTAAGCGGTTCATTTAGCTGTTTCGTTTTTTTAGTTTATAATGATTAGTTCTATTGGCAAAATTACAGAGGCATCAACTGTGGTGGCCGCCGGCGCACCCCACACCCTTGCGCCGGAGCTCCGGATTGTCGTGGGCATGCCCGCTGGGAAACTTACCTCCCTTCACAAAGAAGACCTTGACCCCCAACAGCAGGACAGCCAGGCCGATAAGCAGAATAGCGGAAAGTATTACAATCAATGCCATAAATATCTATGTCAATGCAAAAGTAATACAAAAGTACAAAAGTTACTCTAATTGTTTGCACTATCTAAATTTTATTTTGTAACTTAGACAGCGGATTACGAATTATTTAACGTTCGTTTTCATATCGACACTAATTTTAAAATACAAAAAAATCATTTTATTTACCTTATACCAATAAAAGGTCATGACAATCAAAAATCTCAAACCTGAACTGGTGTTCGACATATTCGACCAGATAACGAAAGTGCCACGCCCATCAAAAAAAGAAGGCAAGATACGTCAATTCCTTCTGGATTTCGCCGAAAAGCACGGAATCGCAGTAAAGACCGATGAAGTTGGCAACGTAGTGATGTCAAAACCCGCCACTCCCGGCCACGAATCAGCACCTACTGTCATAATGCAGTCGCATATGGACATGGTGTGCGAGTCCAACGACAAATCATTCGACTTTGAGAATACACCCATCACAACAGTGATCGACGGTGACTGGCTGCGCGCAGAAGGCACCACCCTTGGCGCTGACAACGGCATAGGAATGGCAGCCGCAATGGCAGCCATGGTCGACAGCACCCTTGTACATGGCCCGTTGGAAGCCCTCTTCACTGTCGATGAGGAGACAGGCATGACCGGCGCCAACAATCTCGGCCCTGACATGCTCGGAGGCAACATACTCATCAACCTCGACAGCGAGGACGATGCCGAAATATTCATCGGATGCGCCGGAGGCGTGGACACTACCGCCACTTTCCACTACAACCGCTCTGTAGCGCCTACCGACTTCCACTACTTCAAGATCGATGTATCAAAAGGCCTAGGCGGACACTCCGGAGGCGACATCCATCTTGGACGCGCCAACGCCAACAAGCTCATCGCACGATTCCTGTTCACTCTAGGCCAGAAACATGAGGTATCACTCTGCGAGATCGACGGCGGCAACCTCCGCAACGCCATAGCACGCGCCGCACACGCCGTATTCGGCATCCACACATCCAAGAAAGAAGACGTACGCATCGCATTCAACCAGTATGTGGCCGACATCGAAAACGAATACAAAGGCATCGAGCCAACCTTGTCGCTCGAACTCGAAAGCATAGACCGCCCCGACTTCTGCATTGACTCAACCACAACCCGCAACCTCATCTACTCGCTCTACTGCGCCCCCCACGGCGTAGTGTCCATGAGCCGCGACCTTGAAGGGCTCGTAGAGACATCGACCAATCTCGCGTCTGTAAAGATGCTGGCCGACAATAAAGTCCTTGTCACCACCAGCCAGCGCAGTTCTGTCGAATCCCGCAAATGGGACATCGCCTACCAGGTAGAAGCCACATTCGCACTCGCCGGCGCAGAAGTGACACACGGCGACGGATACCCCGGATGGCAGCCCAACATGAACTCACGCATCATGCAGATTGCATCAGATGCCTACAAGAACCTCTACGGCATCACACCTGCCATCAAGGCCATACACGCCGGACTTGAATGCGGACTGTTCCTCACAAAATACCCGCACCTCGACATGGTTTCATTCGGCCCGACACTACAGGGTGTACACTCACCGAGCGAACGCATGTACATACCCGCGGTAGAACGTTTCTGGGGACAGCTCACAGAAATCCTGCGTATGGTAGCTGACATCAAGGAATAGCCACCATCAACACATCAGCGGCGCCATGGAGCAGGCAAGCACACCCTCCACAGGCGCCGCTTTTATGTCAACAAATATCCCATGCCCATGAAACTATCCCGCACCATAACAATACTCACGGCAATAGCCTCCGGCCTATATGCGCCTGCGCAAACCACAACCGACTCTCTGGTCATTGACGGACAGCACTACATCTCATGGGACACAAGCGACACCATCCCGCTGCTGCCCGCAGGCCCAGAAGCCCGTCTTTCCGAACGCGACTATGCAGAAGTGGCAGAAGAGCTTGGCGTGGAGACAGCCGCCATAAAGGCTGTTGTAGACATTGAAGCGGGTAAAGGCCACAAAGGCTTCTGGAGCGAAGGCAAACCAATAATCAACTTCGACCTCTCCATGTACCGACAGGCGGCGCGCCGCGCCGGCGTGGACCTCACAAAAGCCCACCGGCAACACCCGGTGATATTCAGCCGCCCCAACATAAGGCGTTACGGGTCACAGCAGGCTGCACAGCAAGCCAGGCTTGATGCTGCAATGTCCATAGACCGCCGGTCGGCGATCGAAGGCACATTCTGGGGCATGTTCCAGATAGGAGGTTTCAACTGGCGAAAATGCGGTGCAGAATCCATAGAAGGCTTCGTAGAGCAAATGGCCAGCTCAGAACGCGGACAACTCGAGCTCTTCGCCGAATTCCTTAAATCCACCGGCCTCGACAAGCACCTGCGTTCCAAGAACTGGCGGGCTTTCGCCCGCGGATACAACGGACCGGGATACGCACGCCGGGGCTACCACACACGCCTTGCCAAAGCATATGCACGGCACAAATCAAAAGAAGACTGATACACAACCAAATATACAAAATTATGAGACTAACCAAAAGTAAATTACTTATAGGCGCTTGCCTGATGCTCCCATTGATGCAAGCCTGCGGCGATGACGATTCCCCCGCACAGCCAATCCATGTCGACAAGACACTGCTTGTCGTAGATGCCGTCCCGGCAACACACACGATAGGCTATTATACCACCCAGGAAATCCCCATAGACCGCATGGAAGTATCAACCGATGATACTTGGATACATATCGTGGATGTGACATCCGCCGATTTCAGCTTCGATGTCGACGCCAACACATCCACGGAACAACGCACCGGCGCAATCTACGTCACATACCAGGGCAATTCCGAAACCCCGCCAATCACAATCGCCATCAGGCAGGACGGCATCCCCACTCCCTGACAGCACATAAATATACGGCCATCTGGAAAGCCCTTGCATATGGCAATGCATACATTATGGC
Organism: Muribaculaceae bacterium; assembly: GCA_009775535.1. GTDB lineage: Bacteria > Bacteroidota > Bacteroidia > Bacteroidales > Muribaculaceae > CAG-873. Next base: position 2,078 of record VSPW01000017.1, on the reverse strand, counting down.
ATCAAATAACAAAAGCTGCATTAAAATACATTATTTTTAACACTTGTTATCATAAATCATAGCCAAAAAAGTATAATACAAAAGAATATAAGTTGCAAGAAAATCGTAACTTTGCCTGACAACACAATTACACACCATGTCACGGCAACGCAGAAATACCCGCCCGCTGGACGATATCCCAAGTCTGTTTGACGACTTGAGTATCGACATGACCCTCGGACATTACCGTGGGGATGCTTCCACGCGCCATCAGGCCGAGGCGGAGCTGCTTGCATCTGAGCGCGCCAAGGCGGCAGCTGCCGGGGCATCGGACGACCTTACATTGAAGCTCAAGGAAGTATCGGCCACGGACAGGCTTATGTTCGTCTCTTTCGGAAGCGGGTCAAGCGGCAATTGCGCCTATATAGGCACCCGTTCACAGGGGTTGCTTATAGATGCCGGTGTTGCCCCGGAGACAGTAAAGAAACTGATGGCCGACAACGGGCTGGACTACAATAGCATACGCGGAATCCTGCTTACACACGACCACGGCGACCATATGAGGTATGCATACAAATTGCTACGTAAGCAGACACATATGATGCTGTATACTACCCCCAAAGCCCTGAACGGGCTGTTGAGACGCCACAGCATATCATCGCGGATAAAGGACTACCACCACCCTATATACAAGGAACACCTTTACCGGATAGGCGATTTTGAGGTTACGGCCTTCGAGACGAGCCATGACGGCACGGACAATATGGGATTTTTCATACAATTCGGCCCTCACCACAAATTTGCGGTAGTGACCGACACTGGATTCGTCACCGAACGCGCCGACCACTACATGCGGCAAGCCAGATATATCATGCTGGAAAGCAACTACGATGCCGGAATGCTTAAGCACGGGCCATATACAGAGATCCTTAAGTCGAGGATATCCAGCGCATCCGGCCATCTCGACAATGCAGATGCGGCAGGATACCTTGCCAGGATATACACCCCACAGCTCACGCACGTGTTCCTTTGCCACCTGAGCAACGACAACAACACTCCTGAACTTGCCCTGGAGGCCTCCAGGCGAGCCCTCGCCGATACCGGGATTGCCGTGGGAGACGGCAGCGGCTCTCCGGAATCACAGCGCGCGCAGATACAGCTTACAGCCCTTCCCCGCTACGACGCCTCTCCCCTATACGTATTCAGGGAACCTTAGAGCTTGTACAAAATTGCTTGGGACTCACGTTTTGACCTTTTCGGAAAATATAATTGAACCTCACAGAAAAGTCCACATGCCGCTTTATTTGTAGTTTTGCAACGTCATGTAGGACTCATGACTGGTAGAAATTTTTATAAATCCGATAAGATATGAACATGAATTTCAATCTCTACACACCGACAAAGCTTCTTTTCGGGTGTGGCAAACTAAACGAACTGTCACAGCAGGAACTGCCGGGCAAAAAGGCCCTCCTGCTTATTTCCAACGGAAAATCCATACATGCAAACGGCTCTTTCGACCGCACCATCGAACAGCTTGAGAGGGCAGGTGTTACCCATGTGGTCTGCGCCAACATACATGAAAACCCGTCCAAGGAAGTAGTGATGGAAGCCGCTGGCGTGGCACGCGGCAACAACTGCGATTTTATTGTAGCCCTCGGAGGTGGTGCTGTCCTTGACGCCGCGATAGGAGTCGCCACCATGGCCACCAACCCCGGAGACCTATGGGACTATGTAAACGGTGGCACAGGAAAAGGACTACCGCTTGTGAATCCGGGACTGCCTATAGTGACAATAGCCACCACTTCAGGCACAGGTTCGGAAATAAACTGCTGGGGCGTGATCTCCAATCTCCAGACAAATGAAAAAATCGGGTTCGGCTATCCGTCGCTTAATCCTGTCCTTGCAATAGTAGACCCGGAACTGATGCGTACCGTCCCCGCAAAATATACGGCATACCAAGGATTTGACGCCCTCTTCCACAACACAGAGGTAATGATAAGCCGCTATCTTAATGTGCTTAGTGAGCCTATTGCGCTCTCCGCAATCGAAAATATAGCAAAATACCTCCCCCGCGCCGTTAAAGACGGCAACGATATGGA
>VSPW01000169.1 GCA_009775535.1 Muribaculaceae bacterium | reverse complement strand
TGCCTTGGAAGGATTCGAACCCTCACAGGCGGAACCAGAATCCGACGTGCTACCATTACACCACAAGGCATTGTGTAGGTCATTTCTTAATGACAGTGCAAAGGTACGTTTTTTTTTTATATTGGCAAAAAAATATTGATGTTTTTTTATTTTAATCGTGATTTTTTGCTGCTTTTGCGTTGTAATGGGTTAGTTGTGTCGGTATTTATGGGATAATTATTTTTTCCCTTTGTAGAAATCACCGGGGAAATTGACTTTGTGTATTACTTTGCCATCGGCGAGTCTAATCCACGTGTCAAAATCATTTTTATCCTGTTTCAGGACAATTATCCGTGCCCCACTTGGTTTTAGATGGTTATACACCGTGTTCCCTCCGGAATACCGTCCATAAGCCAGCAGGATATTTTTGTATCCGACGGCAAAATCGTTATCGTGGTCATGTCCACAGAATATTCCGTTGACATCACCTTGAGCGTGGACAGTTGTGAAAAGTCCGGAATTCAAATGGGGACATCCTATGCCTTCACCTTTAGAGCCTACAAGTATGTTTTTTGTGTCAGCTTCCGCATATTCCCATTCTGGGGTTGGGATATGGAAGAACATTAGGCTGTGGAGTGGCTTGCCATTGTTCTGTTTTGTGTATTTGTCGCTCAGGTCGCTATACCAGTTCTGCTGTTCCCTGGTTATCCATTCGTATCTGCTGATTTTTTTTAGGCGGTAGCTTGAGCGGGAATCGATGCAATATAGGATTGCTGCTGGCCTGTTGCCTTGAATGTCCAGTATTTCAAGTGCGTAATCGGGGCTGTCTACATTTCCACGCGGAGGCAATACGGAATAAGGCATGGCTTCAATCTGGTCGTATGTCTCTGATTTGCTTTGGTCAAACTGATGGTCGTGGTTGCCAAATACGACTGAGAATGGTATTTTACGGTCACGGATGGGTTGTGTCATTTCATCTATGGCCTGGCGCACCTTATTTTCGTATACAAGGTCGCCTGTGATGATCACATAGTCTGGTTTTTCTGCATCAAGTGTTGCGTTGATGCATTCAAGGGCTCTTTTTGAGCCGCCTTTACCATATTTGTAATGGATATCTGTAAGTTGAAGTATCTTGAATGTGCTGTCAGGATTGAACTTCAATTGGGGCTTTTCCTGGGCTATGGCTACCGCAAAGACAGCGGTAACCATAGATAATATCAGTAATATACGTTTCATATGATGTATGTTTGCAAGTTTGGATAGGGTGGGGCTAACGTTGCCATACTATGCGCAGGCCTGTGCTTGGATGACGTTCTTCGGGTATAGCCCGGCGGCGGTATGAAATGCGGTATTCGTCATCTTTTTTGCAGTCGTAGCTTCCGCCTCGCTTGGTACGGTTCTTTCCTGTGTCCGGACCTTGAGGGTCAGTAAGCTCCTTGCTCTTGAAATCGGCCTTGAAATCCTGGCATAGTTCGGTTACGTTTCCGGTCATGTCATATGCACCGATTTCGTTAGATTTTCGGCCACCTACAGTATGATGTCCTTCGGGCGAATTGGCATATGTCCATGCCACTTCATCCAGGATGTCGCTTCCTGAATATTTTGTACGGCGCATTTTGTGGGCCCCGCGGGCAGCATATTCCCATTCGGCTTCAGTGGGCAGGCGGAATTTACCTACACCGACAAGCATTTGGTTGATGGCTTCTATAAACTCTTGGGCATCATTCCAAGAGATGTTGTCTACTGGATGTTTTGCACCTTTGATAAGTGAATAGTTACGGTCTGCGCCCATTACGAAATCCCAGAGTTCCTGGGTAACTTCGGTCTCGCCGATATAGAAGTCACGCGTGATCCTGACCCAGTGTGGCGTCTCGTCTTTCATGTCGGATGCCTGCTCCATTGTGCCTCCCATTTCAAATCGTCCTGCACGGGCCAGCACCATAGGCACTTTGTATGTGAGTTCAGAGCCTGTGCCGTCATCATAACGTAATGTGATTGTACGCTTTGCTGGATTTTCACCTGGGCGTATCACATCCATCACATACGTACAGTTACTCTTTATATTCTCGGGAAAATCATATCGTAGTACAGGGTAGTCATCAGTCTTTATGTTGATGTAGCTTGCACCGTCAATCATGTATACCCAATACTCTGATTTACCTTCATCGGACTGTTTGATAATGTCTCCTTCAAATTTTGCATCGGGCACGGAAAGGCTTACCTTTATGAGGCCGCATGGAGTACCGTTAAGGTCTAATTCCTGCTTGGCTCTAGCTGTGAGGTCGGAAGGATCTTGATGGAAATCAGATACTTTTAATGTCTGTGCCGCGACTCCTAGTGTGGATATTCCCAGCAGAATTAATGTGGCAAATACTTTGTTCATTATGGTATTCTGGATTTTTATGGTTATTAATGATCGGTTTGAATATCTTATAATCAGGGCAGTACAAAGTTGCCGAGCGTGAATGCGCTTTCATCAGTCGGTTGCCATGTGCGTACATGTATTTTGGGCTGGTCCTCGTCTGTGAAGTCCCATACCAGGAAAACTATTCCTTTGTCGCTATAACTGGATGTGTTCCAATCCTGTATAAGGGTCACGCCGTAATAGTTTGGCTTTGATGCATGCCGGTTTATTTTATATTCAGAGAATTTTACATTGATATAGTGATTATTCCGGAACACACGCTCAAGCCCTTTCAGATATTGCTCTTTTGTCTGCCGGATATATTCAGTCTTGTCTGGATTTTTCATTGCCATATCTCCAGGTACACGGCGTATTTTCATTTTTCCTGTAATGATAAGGGCATCGTCACTGAATACGTCCTCCATAAATTTAAGGTCGCATTTATTGTAGGCATTCTGGAATTGTTCACACCAGTGCACAATCTGCATGCGTCGGTCAAGATCGTCCAGGCGTTCCCCCTCACGTATCAATGATGCGTATTCGGTTGTCCCCATTGCGAAATTGAAGTCTTCAATACGACCGTCCGGGCCGAGGTCAATCGTGATTTCACGTCTTGTCGGCCCATCATAAGTGCCGTCCAATGGTATCATTGTCACCCCGATATTACGTATCTGGTAACCACGCAGGCGGCCTGTTTTTGTTTTCTGCTGTATGCAGTGGTCCACGATATCATCATCTTCTGTAGAGAAATGTACGACACGCCATGTCATGCCTATGCTTTTGGATGCTTCGGTGTCAATCTGTATGCCTGAATAGTTTATGTCTGTATTCTGTGCGGCCGCTTTGTTGATTGCCGTTAGCAGGGCTGATACCTGACGTTCCATTTTTGTTTTTAACAGCCCGTTTCCGATACCATCTGAAAATTCAAATGATACATGCTGGGCGCTTGCGGCCAGTACTGCTGAGAGTATTAATAATGTAGATAGTAAATTGCGTTTAAGCATGTGTCTATGATTAGTTGTTTGGTCCTATTCGTTAATGTTAGGGCAGAACGAAGTTCCCTAATGAGAAGGCTTCTTCGCTCATTGGTTGCCAGGTGCGCACGTGGATCTTCGGTTCGTCCTCGTTTGAGAAGTCCCATACTAGGAAAACAATACCTTGATCGCTATAATTGGATGTTTTCCAGTCTTGTATAAGTGTTACGCCATAGTAGTTTGGCTTGGAGCCGTGACGCACTATCTTATAGTCTGAGAATTTTACGTTGATATATTTGTTGTTGCGGAACACCCTCCTAAGGCCGGTCAGATACTGCTGTTTTGTCTGTTGGACATATTCCACCTTGGCTGGGTTGGACATGGCCATATCTCCTGGTACACGCTTCATTTTCATTTTGCCTGTTATTATGATGGCATCATCGCTGAAAATATTTTCCATGAATTTGATGTCGCATTTGTTGTATGCGTTCTGGAATTGCTCGCACCAATGGATTATCTGCATACGGCGGTCCAGATCCTGTAGTTGTTCTCCCATACGGATAAGTGAGGCATATTCAGTGACTCCCATTGCGAAATTGAAGTCCTCGATACGTCCCGTAGGGCTGAGGTCGATAGTGATTTCCCGTCTTTGGGGCCCGTCGTATGTACCGTCCAAAGCCATCATAGTCACACCTATATTGCGTACCTGGAATCCGCGGACACGGCCATTCTTGGATTTTTGTCGGATACAGTGGTCTATAATAT
>VSPW01000168.1 GCA_009775535.1 Muribaculaceae bacterium | reverse complement strand
ACGTTTGACGGCCGGCCGTGAGGGTGATGAGGGGTTGGCTGCCACGGCGTATGTGCCGGAGGATGTGAATGCCAAGAATTTAGGCGATGTGAATTCCCATGGCGAAGATGAACGCGGAGCAGGGACGAGGGCTTGTATGGCCGACGGGGAGACAATGGCTGCGGAGGTGGGCGTGAGGGGGTCGCTGACGGATGCGACGGCAACGGCACATGGCAACAGGGAGGGTGTCTTGAGCGGCGTGGCGGCGGAAAATGCGCCGGGGACGGTAAAGGGATCGAAAGGCCGGAGTCCGGGGCGTACGTAGAACGCCCCGTCGTGGCCCGGGGTGAGCGGGGCTTCAAACACGTATTCACCAGCATCGGTGTCGGCCCTTATGGTGATGCGGCATGCATCGGGGTCGGGATAATACAGCAGGGGCAGTATCTCTGCGGGCCTGGTGTCCGGAGACCTCCATCCTGACGACACCGAGCTTCCGTCAGAAAACGAAACGGTGACTACCGCCCTGCAATATCCCGGGACAGTCGAACATACGAACTGGCCCAGGGGATAGCCCCCGAAGGGCAATGGGGTGAGCGAATGCCATGCAACTACGCTCCCTGAGACGGCGCATCCGGCAGCAGAGAAGGAATGGGGCGGTGAAACGGATGCCAACAGGGGGTCGCGGGCGGCAAGGTTACGTGAGAGTCCGGCGATATGGCTGCGGCATTCCTTTGCGTTGCGGGCAGATGTGCAATATATCTCAGTGGAGCCATCGGAGGCGATGCGTGACGCGACGGCACTTGCATTCCAATTGTCGGTGATACCGGCTATCATATGTACCGCCGTGGCGGAAGACATGGACGCTCCCGGGGGACGGAGGGACATGAACGGGCCTGTGGTGTTGCGCGGGTTGATGCTGTATTCGGCATCGGCGCTATAGTCTACGGGCTGCAGCTGGGGCGAAACATCGACTTCAATGGCCATACCGTCCGGCAGGCTGCCGTCTGCACCTCCGGCAACTGTGGCTTTCAGCCTGAAGACCTCGGCCTGTATGGAGTATTCATGGAGTTCGGTGAGGCCTTTGGATGTCACTGAGGCATCGACACCTACTGTGGCTAATGTCTGGAGGCCGGATGGAGACAGGAGCACCGGGGCGGAGGTGTAAAGTGTGCGGGTGCGGTATACTATGCGCCATCTGGCAATTACGGGCTGCATCCAGCAGCCGGTGGAACGCGCGAGGTCATAGAGGCGGGTATAGGCATCGAGTATGTCTGCTGTGACAAGGCGTGTGTCTATGGGATCAAGGCGCTGCGAACGGGAATAGTCGCGGGAGAGGGTGCGGCGTCCGACATTGGCGGTGAGCGTGCCTACCGGGATGACGTCAAGTGTGACTTGCGGGTAGATGGGTGTGGCATTGTGCAACTGCCAGTGTCCCGAGGGTTCATCGAATGTCATGGATACCGGGCCTTTTTCGGTCATAATCACGGCATTTTGTCCTGTACAGCAAGCGGAGACGGCAGGAGATGGCAATTTGCCGGCCTGGTAGGGAGCGCTTCCTCGGGGAAAGACGGTGATGGTTGTCCCTGATACGGCTACCACGTCACCTGATGATGTGAACAGCGGTGTGAAGCTGCCTTCGGCGATGATGGTGGGGTTGCCTACCGCACACAGAGCTCCTGTGACGGGATGGGGACGGAGGTTAGTGACTTTTGTGTCTGTAGCCGGGTGGAGTGTGGGTATGTGTGTCTGTGTCTTCATGGTGTGGTGGTGTTTTGGTGCAAAGTTAATATGGGGTTGTGGGGGTTGATGGTGTTAATTCCCGTTTAGTGGATTTTAACTTTTCGGGGTTCTGGCGGGTTTTAGGGTGTAAGACACTGGATGTATGTGGGTTATGTGCGTTTTTGGGGAACGGAAATTTTTTGAGAAATTTTCTTATTTGCTTCAATCGGCGTCCTTCAGACGCCCTGGCTTTAATGGATGGCTTTCCCGGCACACCTCCGGTGTACCGGGTTACGAATAATCGGCGTCTTGCAGACGCCTAAGCTATCGCAAAGGGGATTATCTCTCCCTTCCGGGGTAATGGGTCAAGAGAATATCGGAGGTCTTATGATGCCTTGAATGGTGCTAAGGGATTTCATGGCTCTCTTCCAGGGGTAATGGGATATTTGGGGATTGATGGTGTTTGGGATGGTGCTAGGGGTTATCTCCCGCCTGGATAATGGGCTGAGAGGGTTTCGGTGGGTTGATTTCGTTTGGATGTCAGTGGGTCTTGTGGTGTGTCGGATTGGTTCAATCGGTGTATGAAAAACGTATGGATGATGGTTGTGGGGAGGGGTTGAGGGGCATTGTGTATAAATATGTGTTGGGCTAAGGGGGATATGTCAGTTTTTTGATGTAAATTTGCGGTGTAAATAGATACAAGAAGCGATGAATGAAATTTTTGAAATGGTAGCCAAGACCTTCCAGGGGCTGGAAGAGGTACTCGCAGAGGAATTGCGCGGTATCGGAGCGGAGAATGTGCGTCCGGGACGTCGTATGGTGGCTTTTGAGGGCGACCTGTCCATAATGTATAAGGCGAACCTGTGCTGCCGCACGGCGTTGCGGATTTTGAAGCCGTTCCATGCCTTTGAGGCCCATAATCCTGATGAGCTATATGACAAGGTGAAGGAATATGACTGGTCGGAGGTGCTGACACTCGACAAGACATTTTCGATAGATGTCACGGCCTACAGCGAGGAATTCACGCATTCACGTTATGTGACCTACAGGGTGAAGGATGCCATAGCCGATTATTTTCAGGACCGCTTCGGACGCGACAAGCGTCCCAAGGTGCGGCTACAGGATGCGGACGCCATGATCAATGTGCATATATCGGGTTCGGAGGTGACTTTGTCGCTGGACTCTTCGGGCGAGTCGCTGCATAAGCGCGGCTACCGGGTGGAGCAGACCGAAGCCCCGATCAACGAGGTGCTTGCCGCCGGTATAATATTGAAGAGCGGCTGGCGTGGCGACAGTCCGCTGGTAGACCCCATGTGCGGATCGGGAACGTTCCTGATAGAGGCTGCGCTAATCGCGGCAAATATAAATCCGGGCATCTACCGCAACGGGTTCGCTTTTGAGCATTGGAAGGATTTCGATGCCGAACTTTTTGAAAGCATATATAATGATGACAGCGCCGAACGCGATGTCGAATACAAGATATACGGGAGCGACATTTCCCCACGTGCCATATCCATAGCGCAACGCAACATCCGCAGCGCGGGTGTGGGCCGATATATAGAGCTGGAGGCGCGGCCGATAGCCAAGTGGGACGAAGCCCCTCAGCCTGCCGGCGTGCTGGTGACGAATCCCCCATACGGCGAGCGTATCTCAGCCCCAGACATGGAGGGCCTCTATGAGACAATCGGCGAGCGACTGAAGCATGTGTTCACCGGATACCACGCATGGATCATCGGATACCGTGACGAGTATTTCAAATGTATAGGCCTGACCCCTTCGCAACGGATACCTATGCTCAATGGGTCGCTTGAATGCGAGCTACGCGAATATGTGATATTCGATGGCGACAAGAAGTCGTTCCTGAGCAATGGCGGCAAGCTTAAGGACGCCCCAATGGAACAACGTAAGGGCGGCCGACGTGATGACAGGCGCGGCGACAAATTCCGTGGCGAACGCAGGGACGACAGACGTGATGACAGGCGCGACAGCGGTTTCCGTGGCGAACGCAGGGACGACAGGCGTGATGACAGGCGCAGCGGCGGTTTCCGTAGTGAACGCAGGGATGACAGGCGTGGCGATGGCTTCCGTGACGACCGCGGGGGCGGATTTGACAGCCGCCGCAGGACACCAAGGCGTGAAGGCGGCTTCGGCGGACGTGACGACAGGAGAGACAAGCCATCTTTCCGCAATTCAGAAAGGCCTGAACGCCGCAGGGACAACGATGACCGCAGGGACTTCAAGCCTATGCGTGAGAGCAACAGCGACAATCCGCTGCAACAGCGCCGTAACCTCGGACTGCTAAAGGCTATCAAGGGTCAAGGACCTACCCTGCCCCCACAGGAAGGCCCGTTCATGCGCATAAGGCGAGGATGGCGTCCTCCAAAAGACGAGCAGGGAGGCGAAGAGGCATAAGCCCTGCCATAGTCCAAGACGGCCCTATATACAAAACATAGATAATAAACCAATCCACCCTTTTATCAAT
>VSPW01000167.1 GCA_009775535.1 Muribaculaceae bacterium | reverse complement strand
ATTGTTCAGTGTTCATATTCTTATATTTTTTATTCCTTTTTAAAAACATTGGATGCGCGTTATTTTATGTATAGCAAAAATATTGCCAAAACTGTCGGTTTTGGTCTGGTTGTATTAAAAATATAACAATATAGGCTGTAAATCGTTTACTTACCCTAACGGTGCGGCAAAAGTGCTTGCGTCCGGAAATTCGCTTGAAATAATCTCTGCCAATTTGTCAGACCCAGTGGATTTATCGCATAGGGCGAATACGGCAGAGCCGGAGCCGGACATGGCGGCATATGAGGCTTTGATCGAATCCAGTGAGAGCAATCTTTCCTTTATGTATGATATCTCCGGGAAAACAGGGAAAACGCTCGCCTCGAAATCGTTTTTTATTAGAGGCAAAATGTTTTTTGTGTCGTTACCGGAGACTATCTCCCTTAAGGGATGTTCTGGAATGCCTGGTTTGACAGCGGAATAGGCTTGACGGGTATTTACACTTATTTCAGGTTTTATGATGGCAATGTCAAATTGTCTTGGCCATTCTATGTCGATGTGTTCGAGTGTGGTCCCAGTACCTGAAGCAAATGCGGGTGTATTGCGAATGAAGAATGGGCAGTCTGCACCGATGCCGGATGCGATATGCTCCAGTTTTTCTTGCGTGAACCCTAGATTGAACATATCATTGAGAGCCTTCAAAGTGAAAGCGGCATCAGAAGAGCCACCTCCTAGGCCAGCTCCGTCAGGTATTACCTTATGAAGGAAAATGTTGACAGGAGGGATGCTTCCTGCCTCTTTTTCTATTGCCCTGTATGCCCGCATCACAAGATTCTTTTCTTCAGGGCAGCCGACAGCCCTTCCGGTTACTGTCAATGAGGTGGTGTCTTGGCGGGACGGGACTATCTCAAGTATATCGCACCACGGCACAGGATACATTACAGTATCGATGTCATGGTATCCATCGGCCCGTTTCCTTAGGATATCCAGGCCTAGATTTATTTTTGCATTCGGGAACAGGATCATGTCTTTTCGATAGTGGTTACGTATAATTGCGCGTTTTCATACCGTATGATATGGACTTTTTGGCCAGCCTCGATGAACCCTTCTGCCGCTACCGCGTCGTAAACTTCCCCATCGAGCATTATTTTTCCGGATGGACGCATATCGGTACGAGTGACAGCTGTCTGCCCGATGTGCCGTGACGGTGACATATCGACCCCTATATATCCTTGCCTAACCTGCTGGGTGCGCTGGAGTTCAACTGTGTGTTTGACCAGTTTCGGCGCAAATTTTGATGACAGATACCATATCAAAGCCAGTGCCATGGCCAGACCGATAAAGAATATCAGGCATGCATATGCCACATCCGATAGAGTGACCCCGATTACAGTCTCTTTCTGTATAAGGGCTATTATTATAGATGAGGCTATTGCAAGTATGCCGCAGATTCCAGCAATGCCGAAACCTGGAATTACAAATATTTCAAAGGCAATTGATATGATACCAGTAATGAACATTATTATAACCCATGCTGATACAGTCCCGGTTATGCACATAGGCAGAAAATATAGTATGGCCGCAATGATGGCCGCTGCTGCCGGGAATCCAAGTCCGGGGCTTTTAAGCTCAAAGTAAATCCCTCCGACAATAATCATTATCAGGAATGCCTGTACGGCGGCAGATCCCAAGAAGCCCAGCAGCTTGGATGTGAATGTGGGCTGATAGGTACTTATCCTGGTATTGTCCGTATGGTATTCCAGTTTTTCCAATAGGTCGTTTATGGATGAAGCTGTCCCATCGGCATATCCCCATTCGATGGCTTCATTAGGTGTGAAAGAGAGTACTTTCGTACTGTCGATAAGTCCGGGGACAGTTATCCGTGGATCTACCATCGCTTCTGCAATTAAGGGGTCACGCCACCACAGGTATGCCGAGTCGGATTCAACCCATCGCTTGCCGTGTGCTTCAGCAGTAGAACGCATCATTGAACGCATGTAGCTTTGATATTTATCGGGAAGAGGTGCGCCGTCAGCCCCTACAACAGTGGCAGCACCCATGCTTGCACCTTCGGTCATGAATACGCTGTCGCATGCGAGGGCTATCAATGCTCCTGCCGATGCCGCATTATGATCTATAAATGCTATGGTAGGGGCTGGAAACCGCATTATTGCTGTGCGTATGGAATCCGCTTCCTGAAGAGAGCCTCCATATGTGTTGAGATGTATTATGAGCAGGTCGGCATGTAGCTTCAGCGCCTCTTCACATCCTTGACGGGTGTATAGCCATGTGGTCGGGTTTATTTCTTCCTGGATCGGAAGGACGTAGACAAGACGTCCGCTTTGGCCGGAGGCAAATGCTGTCAGTCCGATAATAGAGATGATGATGGAGATGATTTTTCTTGACATACACCTGTTTTGATAATAGTGGGCTGTTTTCGTTTGGAAAGGAATGATGGCAGTACAAATATTCCTAGCAGTAGATATATGTAGTAGCTTACCACTCTCCACATCACAGCGATTATCAGTGCTACTCCGGGCATACCTCCTACGAGGTCGCCGTAATATCCGGTAAATAGCCATTCGCTTACACCGCTGCCACCGGGTGTGGGGCTTACTACAAGTACGAGCCAAGTGACGAACTGCCGGCAGAATACAATGGCCTGGGGGGCATCGGGGGCAAACCCGAGGAACAGCGCATTGACTACAAGGAAACGGGATGTCCACAGAAGCCCGGTGGCACAGAATACTTTTGCCCACCATCCGGCAGAACAATGGCGCAACATATCCGATGTGGCCAATATATTGAGTGTCATCTTGTCGATTTTAGGCTGCCACCGTGACAGAAGCCGGCAGGAGAATGCCCACATGAGGGCATGCCTGAAACCTTGCGGCTTTATGAATATCCCTATGAAAAGGGCTGCTGTTATTGTCACCATTCCGGCGTATACGGTCCAGAATGCGAATTTTACGCCTTCCATAAATTCTGTATCAGAGAAACTGAACATGCTTCCGGGAGGGGTCAACAGCATTATGACAGGGCATGCGACTGTGAAAAACAGTTCGTCAAGAAAAAATGTGGTGAGTGTGAGGGTTGCCGCTCGTCCGAAATCTATTCCTTCATGTGCAAGATATACCATTCCCATTGCGCTCCCGCCGACAGGGGTTGGTGTTACTGCTGAGGTGAATTCGCACATCATATCAACCTTTAGGGCCTGTTTCCATGTCAGGTCGCCACAGGTCAATGTCTTGAAGCGCCATGTAAGACCGAAATCCCTACCGAGCATAAATATCCAAGCCAGGATGATGGCCAGAACCGTGTGGGGCGTGAATTTAATCAGTTTCCATGTGTCAGGGCTTATCTCATCATGAAAAAGCCATATAAAGACCCCGATTCCGATCACAATTGGAATCAATGCCTTTAATGTTATTTTAGCTTTTTCCTGCAAGACCGTGGCTTTTGTGTGATATTTGATTGATAAGGCTGGGTTTGATGTGCCGTTAAATTTGACCGCGCTCCAGGGCCAAAAGGAATGCGGTGGTCCTTTCTACCGGGTCTGATGCGTCAATAATGTCCTGTCCTACGGCCACTCCGCTAAATCCTGCGTCCAGATGTTGTCTGAGGTTGGAGAGTGTTACATCCCCGGCTGCGACTATCGGTATCTTTAGCCCGTGTTGTCTGGAATCAGAAATCAGTTTATGGCAACGGGCAAGAGGCATTTCGGGTGGCAGTGTTACATAGTCGATGTCAGCAGCTTGTGCTGAATCTATTTCAGCGAGGGTTGCTACTTCTACGCCAATTATGGCTTCCGGGCCTAATTCCTGACGTGTGGCTGCTGCAACAGGTATGCCTCCTTTGGTAAGGTGCACCCCATGGATTGAAAGTTCCTTTGCCAATTCAGGGTTGTCCTCAATTGTCAGGAAAGCCGAGCATTCCTGGCATAACGGTATTATTTCAGACGTAGTATCACGTATGTATGCGATGTCGGCATCAGCTGGCATGTGCAGCTGTATCCATCGGCAACCGCCTTCGATAGCCATTTGGGCTTCTTCGGCAATGGTGTATCTGTCGGAGTGTCCTGTTCTAAATTGTAGCATATTGCAAAGGTAATTAAAATTGACATTATTAACAAATGCGGCATGGTGATTGTGGTGGGGGGGTGGGGGGGGGGGGGGGGGGGGGGGAGAGGAAAGAAAAAGAAGGACGA
>VSPW01000166.1 GCA_009775535.1 Muribaculaceae bacterium | reverse complement strand
GCCTGATACGGTTGCGGAGTTGAACATGTTGAAGCGCTGTATTGTGCCAGGGCCGGTGGTGTATTGTGATGTGCCGAGCGATGATATCGGCACCATTGCCCCGTCTGCGCTACGGACAAAGAAGAGGTTCAGGTTGTCGCGGCTGATGCGGTAGGGTGCTTCCGCCTGTATGTATACGCGGTATATGCGGTTGAACAGGTTGAAGTCGTTGACGTATATCGAGCCGGTGAACGCTTTCATCGTTGAGAAAATGTCGCTGACGGGTATTCCCTGCATTTTTGCGCGGTCGCGGTCGACATCGAAGTAGAGCTGCGGTATGTCGGCCTGCATTGATGTGGAGAGGTCTGTGACGGCCTTTACCATAGGGGCATATTTCTTAAGGGTGTCCACGGCGTTCTGCAGGTCTTCGTACGATGCGTCGCCGCGGGCCTCAAGCACCATCTCGAAGCCTCCGGATGTGCCGAGTCCGGGTATGATGGCGGGGGTAAAGATGTATACATTGCTTTCGGGATAGGACGACAGTTCCTTGCGGATGCGTTCGCGTATCTCGCCGATGTCGGCGGTGGCGCGTTCGTTCCACGGCTTTAGGATGACTGTGAGCGCGCTGTGGGCCTGGTTTGTGCCTACACGCGGGGATGATCCGTTGACGTTTAACACATGTTCGACATCGGGGTCGGAGAGCAGATAGGCCATGGCGCGTTCGGTGACCTGGCGCGTGCGTTCGATGGTAGCGCCTTCGGGTAGTTCAAGCTCGACTGTGAAGTACCCCTGGTCTTCCTGCGACATGAAGCTTTGCGGGGTGACGCGGTTCATGAACCAGATGAACACGATGACGAGCCCGAATGCCACATACATACGTTTTGGCCTTGAGAGCGCCGCGGCTATGGCCTTTCCGTATATTTTGTTGCCACGGTTGAGCCACAGGTTGATGCGGCGGAATATGCGTGGCTTTTTGTTGCCGGAGGCGGGGCGCAGGAGCTTGGCGCACATAACGGGCGACAGGGACAGCGCCACAACGGTGGATATGAGCACTGATACGGCGATGGTGATGGTGAACTGGCGGTAGAGCTGTCCCGTGATGCCCGGAAGGAAGCTTACGGGGACGAATACGGCGCAGAGCACCAGCGACATTGCAATCAGTGCCCCGCTGAGCCCGCTCATGGCTTTTCGTGTGGCCTGTTGCGGCGGGAGGCCTTCGGTGTTCATGATGCGGTCGACGTTTTCCACCACGACGATGGCGTCGTCGACCACGATGCCGATGGCCAGGATGAGGCCAAGCAGGGTGAGCATGTTGAGGGAGAACCCGAATATGAGCATCACTCCGAATGTGCCTACCAGCGAGATGGGCACGGCAATGACGGGGATGAGTGTGGCGCGCCAGTTCTGAAGGGACAGGAACACTACCACTATCACCAGCAGCAGGGCCTCGAAGAATGCCTGGTATACGTGGTGGATCGATTCGGAGATGTATGTTGTCATGTCGAAGGGAATCTCATAGGATATGCCTTCGGGGAAGTTCTTGGCTATTTCGCCCATGGCCGCCTTTACGTTGTCGGCGACCTCGATGGCATTGGCGCCCGGGAGCATGTTGATGTTGAGCACGGCGGCGTTGCCTCCGTTGATGCCGCTCTCTGTGGAGTAGCTCGATGCCTCCAGGGATACGCGTGCGACGTCCTTCATGCGTATTATCGAGCCGTCGGGGTTGGCGCGTACCACTATATCCTCAAACTCCTTTACGGAAGAGAGGCGTCCGCGGGCCACTATGGGGACTGTCACGTCGACATCATTGATGGGGGCTTGCCCGAGGACTCCGGCTGCAGACTCGCGGTTCTGGTCCTTAAGGGCGTTCTGGAGGTCCTTGACCGTCAGCCCCATGTCGGCCAGCTTGTCGGGCGCCACCCATATCTGCATGGCATAATAGCGGCTGCCAACGTTGCTGACGCGTCCTACACCCGGGATGCGCCTCAGCAGGTCGAGTACATTGAGGGTGGCGTAGTTGGAGAGGTATATCTCGTCGAACTTGGGGTCGTTTGACAGGAGGGTTATTGTCATGAGCTTGTTGGCGGTCTCTTTCTCTACAGAGATGCCGTTCTGGACAACTTCGGCCGGCAGGCGCGACTCGGCGCGCTTTACACGGTTCTGTATGTCGACGGCCGCCAGTTCGGGATCGGTGTCGATGTCGAATGTGACCAGGGCGGAGAATGCACCCGAGTTTGAACTTGACGACGACATGTAGATCATGCCCGGCGTGCCGTTTAATTCCTGCTCGATGGGGGTGGCCACGGCCTGGGTGACAGTCTGGGCATCAGCACCGGGATATGAGGCCGATATTCGTACTACCGGCGGCACGATGGCCGGGTACTGGTCGACGGGCAGCAGGGTAAGCCCTATGCCGCCGATGATGAATATCACAATCGACAGGACAATGGAGAGTACGGGATGGGAAAGGAAAAAGTTATTCTTCATCTTCTTCGGTCTGTTTTGTTGCGGCGATTGGGTTCACTTTCATGCCGTGGGTGAGCTTGTGGTATCCTTCGACCACTATGTTCTCACCCTTTGCCAGTCCGCGTTCTACGATGGTGTAGTTGCCAACCTCCGGGCCTGTCTCAATGAACCGTTTTTCCACTATGCTGTCGGGGCGCACTACGAAGATGAAAGCTCCTCCCTTTTCGATAACCAGGGCCTTTGTTGGCACTTCGATGGCGTCTTCACGGACATCGAGGAGGACCTTTACCTTTGTAAATTCACCGGGTAGAAGGCTGCGGTCGGGGTTCGGCATTTCGGCACGTACGGAGAATGTGCCGGTCTTGGGGTCGACCTGCGGGTCGGCGAAGTCTACCAGCCCGCGGTGTGGGTATGTGGTGCCGTCGGCTAGTGTCACGGTGACGTATGCGTCCCATTTGTGTGTCGAGTCGCGGTGCTGTCCCAGGTTGACGTTGCGCGACTTGCCGCGGAGGTAGTCGAGTGCCGTCATTGAGAAGTCGACCCTTACGGTGTCGCTTTTTACCACTGTGGCCAGCAAAGACTTGCCTGATGACGGACCAACGAGTGTGCCGATGTCGGCGTTGCGTTCTGATATATATCCTGATATCGGGGAACGTACGGAGGTGTAGCCCAGTGTGAGTTCTGCCTGAGTAAGGTCGGCTTCACACACCACCACTTCGGCGGTTGTGCTTTCGTAGGCGGCAATGGCGTTGTCGAGGTCGAGCTGTGAAGCGGCGTTCTGTTCGTACAGCGGGCGGATTCGGTTAAGGTCGCGTTCGGCTTTCTGTGCCTGTGCCCGCGCCTTGTTGAGCTGTGCCCTGGCGCGCTGTACGTGTGCCTGGTATACTGTGGGGTCGATGACGAACAGTGTCTGTCCTTTCTTTATGTATGTGCCTTCCTCAAAAAGCATTTTTTCAAGGTAGCCTTCGACACGTGCGCGCACTTCGACAAACTGCTGTGCGCGTATGCGTCCTACATATTCCCCGTATATATTTATGTCGGTGCAGGCAACCGGCTCGGTTTCGACAGTAGGGACTTGCTCAGCCTGATGGCGTGGGCGCATGAGTATCACCGTCACAACCGCAATGGCGGCCACGGCGGCAATGGCAACAGTCCATGCGATGGCTTTTTTCTTTGATATCGATTTTTTGTGGTCTTTTTGACCAGAAGACATTAATTTCATAACGTGACGTCTAAGAATCAGTTTATACGAAGCTAAGCATCAAGCAATAACGGATATGTGCCGCTTTTTGCTTGAGCTGAAGCGCACAAAGTTAATATTAATAACAACTACAAGCCCGTTTTGTGTGTTTAAGAATTAAAACTTTTAGCATAAAAATGTTAAATATCCCGCCATTATGGACATAATGGGCATAATTTGCTACTTTTACATCATGATTTCCAAAATGTATCCAATATATTATAAGGTATGCAGGGGCTAGTAATCCGAAATACAGGAAGCCATTATGTGGTGCTTACGCCTGAGGGTGAGCAGTTGCCGTGCCGTATAAAGGGCAAGTTCAGGCTTAAGGGCATAAGGACTACCAATCCTGTGGCTGTCGGTGACCGGGTGACGGTCGGTGATGTGCCTAGCCCTGACGGTGTGTATTATATTGTCGCGATTTCTCCGCGGGATAATTACATAATACGCCGTGCCAGCAACCTTTCCAAGGAGTCGCATATCATAGCGGCCAATATAGCCC
>VSPW01000165.1 GCA_009775535.1 Muribaculaceae bacterium | reverse complement strand
GCACCCAGCCCACGTAGCATCTACATCAGCAATTAGTGGAAAAGTGGATGAAAGGGCATGCGTTGACTATGAAACCGAATAACAAACAAAAATCGAATATGATAAGGAAGGGGCAAGCTTCATGCTTGCCCCTTCCTTATCATATCCTCTAAAACATCAATAAGATTTTCATAAGCATCTATCACAGCCAAATCATCCTTAGTAAGACCAAATATATTCCTACCACATCCAGGAGTATTACAAAAATCAAAATCGTCCGGGTTTACATGACCAACAGGACAAATATAGCGCATTTGGGATGAGAACACTCCCTTAACCATACTTTTACAACCTAATTCCGGTAAATTGCGCAGTTTCCGCAACAACATTTTCATTGATATCAGATCTCCTGCATCATATTCAACCTTAAATAAGGGTAAAAATTTCATAACAACGTCTATATGCCCAGACTCTAATAAAACCAGCAACCTCCTTGCGTCAAATAAATTATACTTTTCTGCAAATCTTATAGATTCTTCAAGTCCCGATGAAGATAAATTGCTATATATCGCAGAGCACGCCTCCTCATAGCATAGTCCATCCAAATACTTAGGAAAGTTTTTTATCGCACAATGATGACATTCAACCCTATCCTTTATATCAGTATTTAAGGACACCAAATATTTATGATATAACAGCCCTCCAAGTCCTTGCATACGGCTGGCTATTATATAGTCCCAATTTTTTTGAGAAGGGAAAACGTCATTCTTTGACAATAATGACAGGTATCGCCGACGCAATATTTCTGTTTTTAATTCTGCAGCTGTAATTACATTGCCTGATATATTAATCATATATAATCCTTGATATTATTAAATATGCATTTACAAAGATAGCCTACCGCGAATTTATATCAAAAGGAATAATAACAATTATATTGGATTTGTGTTAAACTTCAGTTAAAATGCACTGTAAATCAATATTTTAACATATAATTACAATCCAAATGAATTTTGTGGTTGTTCTAATTATAAAATAAGCATAAAGCATATATTACTGACAGTTAAGCTTTTAGATACACACAATTTACATATGCAAAAGCACACAATAGAAGACCATTCGTTGGTTTTACAATTGCATAATTCCCCTTTGTTAATTCCCAGTTTATATTTCCACATTGGTATATCTACCATCAAGCTGTGCAGCGTTTTGAATTATCTGTTTACATATTAGAACTGATTACAGGCGCAACATTCACCCAGTTGTATTTTTTTACATTTATCGTATATGCAATATTATCATAGATATTATACGTTATTTATCGACCTTTAGTTTATATTAGCCACGCAGTCATTCCACATATGCCAAATAGATTAAACCTACACATCTAGGTGCTGTGTTCCATTGTTTTGTGATTCACCATTAAACATGCAGTTTAATAGATGACACTATTACCCAAATAATGCGTTTTCATTTGAAGATAATTTTATTTTGTAATGCAAATCGTATTTACTTTTTAAAATTTGCATATTTCAATCAAATTGATTACATTTGCACATTCATTATATTGTTTACAATTGACAACATGGACATAACATCTCGCATAAAACGGTTTATGGAACACGAACAGCTTACTAATTCACAGTTCGCTGACAAATGTAGAATACCACGCCCTACTCTCTCACAGATACTTAATGGCCGTAATAAAAAAATAAGCGATGAGCTAATCGGTAAACTCCATGAGTCTTTCCCACATTTATCGATACTGTGGTTGATGTTTGGCGAGGGGGATATGATTTCAGCTGAAAATATCAAAACCTCAGAGCCCCAATTTAACAACATTAGACAAAACAGCTACACACAACGATCTGATTCAAAAGAAAATATACTCTCTTTTGATATGGATAGCAATATGATCGATTTTACCGCAGAAAATATCACGCAGCCGTCATTCCATCAATCAGAAGAGCCATTTGTCAATTTCCACAAACAGACAGAACAAATTTCTGATAAAAAAGACATATACGCGTCAGATAACAATACAGTTTATCCAGAAAACGAGCATACAGACACAAACATACCAATACCTACAAGCATACAAGGAAAAACGATTCAAACTATTATGGTTTTTTACACTGACAATAGCTATGAAATGTTTACTCCTGCCGTCAATAAATGCATGAACAAATAAATCAAATCAGGAAAAATTTGTAATTTTGCAAAAACCGACAAAGTAAAAAATATTGAATATGCCAGATACGAATTCTGATTTCGACCATGCATTAAGCATATGCCGCAAAATATTTGCAGACAAATTAATCGACTACGGCACATCATGGCGCATTATGCGTACACAAGCAGTTACAGACCAATTGTTCATAAAAGCAAAACGAATCCGAACTATTCAAAACACCGGAAAATCTGCAGTTGGTGAAGGGATTCTGCCAGAATTTATTGCAATAATAAATTATGGGATAATAGGGCTCATACAATTGGAACTTGGATGTGCCGACCATAAGGATATGAATGCAACTGAAGCATTAAATTTCTATGACAGATATGCAAAAGAAACAAAAGAGCTACTGATAGAAAAGAACTGCGACTATGACGAAGCCTGGAGATCGATGCGTACTATTTCATATGTCGATTTCATACTCACAAAAATCGAGCGCATAAAAGAAATTGAAGACAACAACGGGAAAACAAAAGTATCTGAAGGCATTGATTCAAACTATAAAGACATTATAAATTACGCCATATTCGGAGTAATAAAACTTACCGAATGAAATTGACACGCCCAAAAATCCAGTTATTCATAATATGGGCGCTAAGGATTCTTGTTGGTGCTACATTTATATATTCTGGTTTTTCAAAAATTATAGACCCTTGGGGATTTATATACAAGATACAGGACTATCTGAACGCATGGGATCTATCAATTGCAAGCACCATAAAAGTCACTTGCGCAATAGGATTGTCATCGGCCGAATTTTGCGTTGGGGCAATGCTATTGTTAGGTGCATACCGCAGGATCGTACCATGGGTTATAGGAGCGACGATGATGTTCATGTTGCCTCTGACCTTTTATATATTAATTGAAAATCCCGTAGAAGATTGTGGATGCTTTGGCGATTTATTGGTTATATCAAATTCAGCGACATTCATTAAAAATATCATACTTACTGTAGCGATAATTTTCCTGATAATAAAAAACAGGTACGCACCATCGTTAATCACACCGGCCTTCCAATGGATTCCACTAGCTGCATCAATCGCATTTTGTTTAGGAATCGGATTTATTGGATATAGGTATCAGCCCCTACTCGACTTCCGTCAATACCCTGTAGGATCAACATTGCTTTATGAAGAGGAAAAAGATGAAAACGAACCTGAATTTTCATATATTTATGAAAAGGAAGGAATAAGACAATATTTTTCTGTAGACTCATTGCCCGATGACACATGGACTTTTGTGGATAGATTGCAGACCGGAAAAGAATTGCAGATAGATGATCAGGCTAGATCATTTGCATTATACGATAAATATGGAGATGATGTCACCAATGAGACAATATCATCAGACGGATTGCAAATGCTTGTATTGATCCCTAATGCAAAAACAATCGGTTACTCCAGATCATATTTTATACGCACCTTAAACAATGCAATGAATATAATCGGAGGGAAATTATCCATAATAGTCGCAGGCGATGAAGATGGCTCATGGCGTGAAAACGCTGGAACCGGACTGGAGACATTTACAGCTGACGATGCTGTTATAAAAGAAATCGCCCGTGGAGAAATATCCCTGGTCCTACTTCGCAATGGCATAATCCAATGGAAAACAGCAGCAACACCTCTGCCGTCTGACTATTTCGATGAAATTGACCCAAACATAAATCCATTGACCTCCATACCTCTAAATAATGTACGTTGGCTGCTTTCTTTGTCAATAATATATGTAGCCATTATAATTGACATAATTTTATTGCCTTGGATTATCAAACAAATATTTACTAGAAAAAACAAGAAAAAAGATGTAACTTTGCATCCATCTTCTCAAACACATTAAAACAATATAGAACCAAATAAAACCAACAACAAATGAGAAAGAACATCGTTGCCGGCAACTGGAAAATGAATACAACCCTTCAGGAAGGTGTAAAGCTGGCTCAAGAAGTGAACGAAGCTTTGAGTGGCATTGAAACTAAATGTGATGTAGTAATATGCACACCTTTTACA
>VSPW01000164.1 GCA_009775535.1 Muribaculaceae bacterium | reverse complement strand
CGGAAGCTGAGATGAATAGTTATCGACTGACGTCGATGGAGGAGCCGGGCGATGAGCGCATGGCCCAGATTATGCGTGAAGTTGCCGAGGATGCCCGCGAAAGCACCTGCCGGGCTGCAGAGCGTGTGGCTGCTGGGATTGAGGCTGCGACTCTCGAAGCTCGTGCAAGAATTGAGGAAACAATAGCAAAACTCAGTAATGATAGGAGTAAAAACATCTGATTGCATCATCCAGATATACATAAAGTAAATGAATAATGTTTTTTAATCATATAATATAATGGAAGTCCTAACTCCAGTAAGAAAACCCTCACAAGTCATTGCTTGGCTTGGCTTTGGATTATCACTCACGGTTCTCGTTTTGATATGGGTAGTTAATGCACTTGTATTTACGCATATAGGAGAGCGCGATTTCCCGGCAGCCGCATTATATATGTTGGTCATATTAATTGGTGGTTTTTTGGGATTAATGGGATTGATATTTTCAATAATAGGTTTAGTATCTGCAAATAAGCATTTTAGCAAAAAGTGGCCAAGTGTGAGCGGAATCATCTTTTGCTGTCTAAGTTTGTTAAGCCTTTTCGCGCCTATTATAATAGCCAGCACTATTAAAGCGAACCCGATAGAAGCAATGCAATTGGAACAAAATGAAAATCCAAGTCCAAATAGTGGTATTGTACTTTATATTACAAACATGAATCGTTTGAAGTGTTTTGATAATAGAAATGGCATAGATAACAAACCAACCGTAATTAGTCTGTTTAGTGCCGACAAAAAGCATGAACTTCAAACTTGGATGCAAATGAATAATATTGATAAAGATGCGAATTTCACTATTAAGACAGATACAGATGTTGAGTATTCAGATGTTGTCGATATCATAGACATCCTGAAAGAATTAGGAATAACGAAGTTTCAGCTATCCTCAGCAACCTCTGTACAATAAAAGTCATATAGAACATTTAAGCTTCCCCATGGGCTTCGGCTATCCTTCCGAGATAGAGACCGACAAAGTAACCGATGTCATTCTTATGAACTTTAAATCTCATATTTGTACCATCTAATACCAATTTGCTGGTAATCAGATTTAGTTAAATTTGAGAAGTGAAGTAAGCATTATTTACACTTTTATGAGAAGACATATCCAATATGGTGCGATTTATCTTTCTGTAGTACCTTTTTTCTTGAATATTGCCTTGATGCGGGAAAGGCCATTGACTCCGAGAATGGCAATGCCGGCATACTGAAAAAGTTTGGCCATGCCGAAAAGCACTATCCATAGTACGCCTTTAACCTCAATGCCTATAGGCAACATGAACTGAAGAAAAGATAGGACATAGAATGGTACGCACATCAACAGCACAACGACCCCCGTCCGGAATGACAGGGCCGAAAGCCATGACTTCAAAACATTGAACAGCCTCATTCCTGTCCCTGTCTTGTCCTTTTTTATTTATATTCTTTTGCTGTTACCTCTCCTTTTAGCACTCCTATGCCGTTCATGGCAAGGGCAAGCATTTCGTCCTCTCCTGGATATATGTATACTGGTGCAAGGAATCGTACACGCTCTCTGATTCGGGACGTGACATAATCAGAATACGCAATCCCGCCAGTAAGCAGTATCGCATCCACTTTGCCATAAAGGGCAACTGCTGCACCGCCTACCGATTTGGAAATCTGGTAAATCATCGCATTAAGTACAAGCTCAGCTTTCTTATCGCCTTTTTCTATCGACTTGACAATCTCGGCCACATCCGTAGTTCCAAGATGGGCAGACAGTCCGGCCTTACCGCTGATACGCTTCTTCAGCTCGTCAATGGTGTAACGGTTGGAATAGCATAGGTCTATAAGCGCTCCTGACGGCAACGTCCCCGCCCTCTCAGGAGAGAATGGCCCTTCTCCGTCAAGGGCGTTATTGACATCTATACAACGGCCTTTGCGGTGCGCGCCAATAGATATACCTCCCCCAAGATGGCATATGACAAGGTTCATATCGCGGTATTTGCGGCCTTTACCGTATTCGGCGGCAAAACGCCGTCCGATGGCTCGCTGGTTCAACGCATGCCATGTAGTAATCCTCGGCATAATAGGCGAGCCTGTCACCCTTGCCACATCATCAAGTTCGTCAACGACACCTGGATCTGCTGTAAGAGCCATGCATCCCGGAATAGCAGAGGCAATATCGTAGGCAATACGGCATCCCAGGTTGCAGGCATGTTTACGCATAGGATGTTCCAGTTCCTTAAGCATCACATCGTTGACTTCATATACACCTCCAGGTATAGGCTTCAACAGACCACCACGTCCCACTACGGCATCAAACTGAAGCGGCATATCGTTGTCCCTGATAGCCTCAATAACAAGATTTTTACGAAATTCAAACTGATCGTTTATCTGTGGGAATTGCGCCAATTCCGCCACCGTATGACGTATCGTCTGTACAAGGACAGGCTTTAAGTCATCATATACGGCAATCTTGGTCGATGTCGAGCCTGGGTTTATGGTAAGGATTCTCATTAATTTTATAACTTAGTACATTATCCGCTTATAAGGCAAGCGGCAGCCATAGAATAGTACTTTGAGTCGGCATCATCGCTACGGGATGGCAGAACCACGGGTACAGGTGTACCCAATATCATGCCGGCGTTCTCTGCATGGCAGAAATGGGTTATTGTCTTATAGAAAGCGTTGCCGGCCTCAATATCTGGAAATATCAAGGCATCTGCGAGTCCGCCTATAGGTGAATCTATCCCTTTTATATCGGCAGCCTCTGATTCAAATGCCGTCTTCACGTCCATCGGACCGTCAACTACGGCATCTCCGAACATACCCGAAGCCGCCATTTCCTTTATCTTTATATAATCAATAGTTACCGGAAACTTTTCACTTATCTTCTCACTGCAATGCACCAATGCTATCCTGGGGACTGCTATTCCAAATTTACGGCAGACACCCGCCATATATCCGACCATGGCTTTACGCTGTTCAAGAGTCGGGAACGGAATGACAGCAGCGTCAGAAAAAAACAGGAGACGTCCATGTTCAGGCATCTGCGCAGCAGTTATGTGCGTAAGCACACTGCCAGGCATCAATATCCCTGTCTGCTTGTTCAATATTGCGCGGAGATAATTATCAGTGTTAATCAGCCCTTTCATAAGTACATTTGCCTCTCCCGATTTGACCAAGGCCACCGCCTTGGCGGCAGCATCGTCACAACTGTCTGCAGCAATCACGGTAACCCTGTCGGAAAACTCCTTAAACCGGGCGTCCTCACTTATCGTATCAGGGTCACCTACCAGCAACAGGTCGGCAAAACCATCCTCCAAAGCCCGGAGGCATGCATCACGTGTGTTTTTGTCATACGGGCACACCACTGCTACACGCTTACGGCAACCCTGACCCTTAAGATAAGACGTTAAGTCCTGAAAACTTGTAATAGGCTTCATAACTTGATGTTTTTTTTGCAAATTTCACAAAAAAAACGTATTTGTGCAATATGTTATAAAACAGATGCAACCACTTTCTTGACAAATTGCTTAAGTTCAAACAATTTTACGCATAAATATGCCATATATACCGACATGCCCAGGCATAATTGCCACTATCCTCGGGAATTTTTATGGCAAAAATTTTTACACAACTGCGACTTCAAATAAAAATATCCGCATAACTGATAAGTATTGCCGGCCCTGTATTGATAAAGCCAACCGCCGACAAAATTATACTGATAGGCATATTCTTCCCCATTGATAATAGCTGTGCAATAATTGGGGAGACAATCCATCATTATCACAATATGCCAAACATAAATGAGATTAACAATATTGAATATGCAGCAAAATTAGGAAAAAGATTTTCATTACTTTTGCAAGAAATTTTAGATATTATTTCATGAAACAGTTGTGGCAATACATCAAGAATCCTCAAGAGCATTGTTCTTATGATTTCAGCGTAAAAGCGATGCTCTTATCTGCTATGCTGTGCATATTAGTACCACTACTGTTCAAAGTTCTGACAGCATCCGTATTTGTATTTGCTGGAGTGGATTTAATGGCGAAAATCCAAACACGGAACAAACAAAATCCGAAACTGCAACAATCCGAACTGAAAGACGGTCGGGCGAGCCTCTATCTCGAATGTTACCTCGGACGCACAGAAACTCCCGTGCTTGATGACGAGGGAAACCAAGTCTATTACACCACCGGGGCAATGGCGGGAAAACCCAAATACA
>VSPW01000163.1 GCA_009775535.1 Muribaculaceae bacterium | reverse complement strand
CTCTCCGTTGTTTATCTTGTCTTCTTTCTCTTTTCAGATTATTTCGGCAAGACAACTGTCTGTTGTTTTGCTCTGTGTGCAGGACAACTTTCCGGGAGATGCCTTGGCGGATGACTGATTGTATTGTGCTAGGTAGAAATTTGACAGAGACGCATATACTCGGCGGCGTCGCCGCCTCGTACCCTTGTCTTATCTTGTACTACTTTGTCTCTCTATTGAAATCTCTCAATGTTCTCTTTTTCCGCTTTCGGAAGCGTTTTGCTCGGCAAAGTTACTAACTCCGGATTTACCGGCCAAATTTTGTTCGCAGGTTTAACATTCTTTAAATGTTCGCCTGGCCGCCTCTGCCGCGCCGCCTCCGCTGAGGCTTGTTTCTCAAAAGCGAGTGCAAAGGTATAGACTTTTTCCTTAACCTCCAAATTTTATCGCATCTTTTTTTCAAGAAATTTTAGGGGATTTTTGCATTCTGCTGTCAATCAAATACATACAGATTAGACTTTTTTCATGCCTTTTTCAGCGGCATGGCATCGTCGCCCCGGCCCACCCCAAAACCGCCCAATACACATTTTTTAAGTTTCGATAATTCCAAGGCTGCCGAAGGCACGTTTCTGGGCGAGTCTGTTCGGACGGATGTCAATATTATCCTTTACCTCTCCCCCTTGAAAAGTCCGAAAATGTCAAAATCGCTACAGAATAATTTTAAAAATTATGACTGCTCTATACCGACAACCTACCCGACCATACAAAATATGTCTAGAGATTCCTTATTATATGAGTTATACATTTTGTAGATTGTGCTATAAAAACAATAGACATTAACATCTATGCATACAGATATCGTTATAAATAAACCCGGATTTTCAGACTATTTATGACTTATCATCTCACGCGCGACTTCTACGGCAATGACTCCTATAGCCTGTAGAGGTGTAATCCCCTTGTTTGAGGAGACTTTAAAAGTTGGAGTATTATATTTCCGCCAACAATTAGCACCTAATGATAAGGAATATGGGTATGTAGTTATTGTAAAATCCACCATATTAAAACGCACCTTTTCAAATAGCATAAACGACTTTAGCCCCAAATTGCACTCAAAGTCTGCGCCAGGTCTTATTTCTGAATCGAGACGCACAGCCATCCGGGGCACTGTAACAGAAGAACCGCCCAGCATAGCCTCCAAATCGGGCACATAATAGCAAGGTGCAATACGGACACCTCCGATTCCAGCATCCCTAATTGAATCCAACGAAGAGTGCGAAATGACAAAATCCTTGTTGCGCTCAAAGAAGGTTTCGCATAATGAGCCATACGAAGCATCGCCTGTATCTAAATTGATCAACATCGCATTATCGTGTACCTTCCCTTCTGTCATCAAATTCATTTGGGAAGAAAAGCATAGATTTGACGGCACACTGCTGCGTACAGGTGCTTCAACAGGAATGGTGATTTGCCGACTGACAAAATCAATGGTCAAGTCTTTTAGCTGCAACATGAGCTCACTCCCGACAATAATCTCGAAGCTATTCATGTATTGGTCTGCCTCCCTATTGTTTGCTGTGATGGTAATTACGATAAACGGCACATCGGTAATTGTGATATTTCCAAGCTTTAATTTCTTAGCGACCGCATAATGGCCAGACTGGACACCCACTCCACTCACATTTTCGATAGCGTCCAATGGTATCAGGCCATATTCCCGCGCCAAAGAATCGGAAATAATATTTACTCCCGCACCGGTATCAAATGTTATATCAGCCCCAATATTATTAATCGAGCACTGCTCAAGGTGCATCAATAATGAATTATGACTGGCCGGACCAACAGGGACAAACTTAAAAGGGATAGTGCCGCAAGACTGATCGCCAAAATCAATGCCATATGGCTTATATGCAGATAAAGCGGCATACTTATCTATATATTTCTGCATCCCGGAAATTGCCGCCGAATCCAGATATCGCCGAGTGGAGTCAAGAATTGAAGTAAGCATTGACGCTGCGGATGCATTATTGCCCGTTCTGCTCAAATCCATAGCGAACATCACCGAAGAATTGAGCAAATTGCCAAGGTCAAGATTGGCAGATTGCGTGTCGAATAATTCTGTAAAAGCAGGAATCGAAACATCTGGACGGTTGAGGCGGTTTCCTATAAGACAGCGCGAGAAAACTTCCAAGAATCCTGATATGGAATCTTTAGGCGCCGCTGTATATATCGAATCAAGGGAAAACCAATCACCACTATTCATAGCGCCCGCGATTCTATCATCATAAGTCTGTGCAAACCCCAAAGAAGAGGCACATATCAAAGAGCATAGCGCATAAAGAATCTTCTTCATAACCGAAAAGTTGGATTTCCACAAAGTAACTAAAAAAAGTGGAAAGTCACAAGGCATTTACTGATAGTTCTTAATGTAGGAAGCTGCCACCATAACAATAACCATAGAATTTAGCCCGGACTAAACTTAAAGTGATACAAATGACAAAACAGTGACGCACTTTCCATCAGGCAACCTTATATTTATGGAATAAGCATAGATTACTTGCTTATTCTCCGCTCCAACATTAAATATTTATAGCACCTTCATAAATCAAGACCAAAATAACAGCGCCGTAGGTCGGATGACCTACGGCGCTGCCATATAATTGAAAAAGCTTATGCTTATTCTGCTGACTTTTCTTCTGCAGGAGCTGCAGCTTCAGTCTCGGCTGTCTTGGGGGTAGCCTTACGACGTGAACGGCGTGTTGCCTTTGCCTTCTTCTCGCCAGCTGCATTCAACATGTTCTCGTTGTAATCAACAAGCTCGATGAAGCAAGTCTTGGCATTGTCACCAAGACGGTTGCCGGTCTTAAGGATGCGGGTGTAGCCACCGGGGCGGTCCGCAATCTTCTGCGAGATCTCACGGAAGAGTTCCGTAACGGCATATTTGTTCTGGAGGTAAGAGAAAACCAGACGACGGTTTGCCATTGAATCCTCCTTTGCACGGTTGATGAGCGGCTCGGCATACATACGGAGAGCCTTTGCCTTGGCCAAAGTGGTGAATATGCGCTTGTGCATAATCAACGAGATGGTCATATTGGCAAGCATCGCGTCGCGATGAGCTTTCTTACGGCTGAGATGGTTGAATTTTTTATTGTGTCTCATCGTTGTATATTACTCTTTATCTAATTTATACTTTGAAATGTCCATTCCGAACGACAGGTTCAAGTTGGCCAGGAGCTCATCAAGCTCTGTGAGGGACTTCTTACCGAAGTTACGGAATTTCAAGAGGTCTGTCTTGTTGTACACCACCAGTTCGCCCAGGGTCTCGACTTCGGCAGACTTAAGGCAATTGAGGGCACGGACAGAGAGGTCCATGTCGGCAAGCTTCGATTTAAGAAGCTGGCGCATATGCAGAACCTCTTCATCGAATTCCTCGTTACCGTCGGTCTCAGCTGCCTCCAGGGAGATTTTCTCATCAGAGAAGAGCATGAAATGATAGATAAGTATCTTCGCTGCTTCCTTGAGTGCATCCTTAGGCAGTATTGAACCGTTGGTGGTGATTTCAATGACAAGCTTATCGTAGTCGGTTTTCTGGTCGACACGGAAGTTTTCAACGGTGTACTTCACATTTTTGATAGGAGTATAGATGGAGTCGATCGCGAGGACATTCACGTCATCGTTAGGATTGCGGTTTTCCTCTGCGGGCACCCATCCACGCCCCTTATTGATTGTAAGTACGATGTTGAAGCTTGCGGCAGGATCCAAATGACAGATGACCAGGTCGGGATTGAGCACTTCAAATCCGGAGAGGGCCTTGCCAATGTCACCGGCTGTGAACACCTCCTGACCCGACACAGTTATTGTTGCACGCTCAAAGTCGGTGTCTTCGGTAATCTGTTTGAGGTCGACCTTCTTCAAGTTGAGGATGATGTTAGTAACATCCTCTTTCACACCGGGAATGGTATCAAACTCATGCTTTACGCCATCGATTCGGATTGTTGAAATCGCAAATCCTTCCAGAGATGAAAGGAGCACACGACGTAGCGCATTGCCAACAGTGATACCATAGCCTGGCTCCAAAGGCTTGAACTCAAATTTGCCGAAGAAATTGTCGGCTTCCAACATGAGGACTTTGTCAGGTTTTTGGAATGCTAAGATAGCCATGGATCTATTGTGTTAAAATTTTGATTACTTAGAATACAACTCGACGATGAGCTGCTCCTTGATGTTCTCGGGGATGTCTTCGCGGGCAGGCACGTGCAGGAATTTACCTGCCTTGATTGTCTCAT
>VSPW01000162.1 GCA_009775535.1 Muribaculaceae bacterium | reverse complement strand
TGTTGTAACAGGTACAACTCTTTTAGGCAACTTCAATATCTCAGATATTTGCGGTGCATTATAAGTCGTAGTCCCCAAATAGCAACATCCCAATCCACTCATTTCAGCAATAGTACAAAATTGTTGCGCCACCAAAAGTGTATCAATCACAGCCGTCATAAATGACTGGAAATTATTATATCCTGGCTTTGCATCACTAATCTTACACCATTTCTCAAAACGGTTAAAATCTGCACAAAACGTTAATACGACATCACAACCTGTAACAGATGGCTGATTGAAATGAGCCGGAGACAAAGCTTTTTTGCCTGCTTCAGAACGGGTAACGACAACACTATAAAGCTGCATATTACCAGTTGTCGGCGCACGGAATGCTGCTTCCAACATTTTATTTAGCTCCGAATCAGAAATTTTATTATTATTGTATTTACGTACAGTCCTACGGTTATTGAAAAATTCAAGATCTATCATTAAGATATTGTTTAGAGATACTAATTTATGCAAAGGTACAACAAAAACACGATTTTTTATGTACCTTTGCATACAAATAACGACTTATCTCAACGTGGATTATCAAAAAAAATTAGCAATAATAGGAGCGACTGGGTCTATTGGCACACAGACCCTGGATATCGTTGCGCGCCATCCGGAAAAATATAGTGTTTCTGTATTAATTGCAAATACCCGTGTTGACACCCTTATACAACTTGCCATAAAGCACCGTCCTAAACTTACCATAATTGCCGACTCTACCAAATATTGGAAACTGAAAAATGAATTGGAGCCCCTAGGTTTAGAATGTGCTTCTGGGCATGAAGCCATATGTGATGCAGTATCACGTGATGATATAGATATGGTAGTCAATGCTACAGTAGGTTATAGCGGACTACGCCCTACCCTTAGCGCCATTGATGCCGGCAAAGACATTGCTTTAGCCAATAAAGAGACTCTTGTTGTGGCTGGGGAGATAATAAACCAACGATTAGAATCTTCTCCTTCTCATCTTTACCCCATAGATTCAGAACATTCCGCTATATGGCAATGCCTTAGAGGAGAAAATCCTGAATCTGTAAATCGCCTAATAATCACAGCTTCTGGTGGTCCATTCCGGCAAACATCGATAGATACACTTAAGAAAGTATCTGCCTCTGACGCATTGCAGCATCCATCTTGGTCCATGGGAGCAAAAATCACAATTGATTCAGCAACAATGCTCAATAAGGCTTTTGAAATTATTGAAGCATATTGGCTTTTTAACATACCAGCCCACCGTATTGTTCCTATTGTGCATCCTCAATCAATAGTGCACTCTATGGTAGAATTTAATGATGGTTCTATAAAAGCCCAACTTGGAGTACCTGACATGCGTCTTCCCATTGCATATGCATTAGGAGAAACGGTAAGACTTGCTGGCGCGGAACGTCCACTGAATTTTAGCGAAATGTCAAATCTGACATTTGAAGAGCCTGATACGGAACGTTTTCCATGTATAAACCTAGCCTACCATGCACTTGAGCAACGTGGCAATACTGCATGTATAATTAATGCCGCCAATGAGATTGCTGTTGCAGCCTTCTTGACTGGACGCATTAAATTTTTAGATATTTACGAACTAATCATTAAGGCCCTCGAGCATATCCCATATATTTCAACACCGACAATAGAGGATTATATGGAATGTAATTCCGAGACCAGAAACTTTACTGAAAATTTGATTCATTCCAATTATTAGAAATGGAAACGTTTTTTATTAAAGCGCTGCAACTTATTATAGCCTTATCCATACTTGTTTTTATACATGAACTTGGGCACTATTTGTTCGCCCGTTTTTTTGGAATAAAAGTTGAAAAATTTTATCTGTTTTTCAATCCATGGTTTTCACTATATAAATGGAAACCCCAAAAGCCTAAACACAGGAAATACGACAAAAACGGTAATGAAAAAGCATCATGGCGCGATACTGTCTATGGTCTTGGTTGGCTTCCCCTAGGCGGATATGTAAAAATCGCAGGGATGATTGATGAGTCTATGGACAAGGAACAAATGGCACAAGAACCCCAACCATGGGAATTCCGCACCAAACCTGCATATCAGCGATTGCTAGTAATGCTTGCTGGCGTAATCTTCAATTTTATCCTTGCAATAGCCATATATATTGGAATAGCATTTTATTGGGGAGACCGCGTTGTTCAATATAGCCAGGCAACAGAAGGCATGAACTATAGCAAGAATTTCCATGACATAGGCTTTGAGGACGGAGATATATTATTGTCCCTTAATGGGAAGCCTATTGATGTAAAATCCAATGGACATATCTGGGAAATGATACAGGACGGAGCAAAAATAGGGGTGCTCCGTAATCATACAGAACATAAGACCATAACGATTCCCAATGGATTCCTGAACGAACTAATAGATGGGAATAATTCCCTTTTCGATTACCGTTTCCCTTCTATTGTGTCTGAAATTGTATCAAACCCTGCAAAAGATGCAGGATTAATGCCAAATGACCGAATTGTTAAAGTTGGGTCAGACACGACTGCTGCATATAACGAAATGCAGACATCATTGCTTAAATATGCAGGGAAGCAGACAACAATTACTGTAATGCGAGGAGACTCAATCATCACACTTCATGTAACACCTACCGCCGATGGCAAATTAGGGTTCAAACCTCTGCATTGGTCTCAGATATACCCTACTGAAATAAAAGAATACAACATATTTTCTGCCATTCCGCGTGGATGGGAAATGGGGACACAACAACTTGGCATGTATGTAAGTTCCCTTAAATTGGTTTTCACTAAAGAGGGTGCAAAAAGTATCGGCGGATTCGGGGCTATCGGCAACATGTTCCCCGAAAAATGGAGCTGGTATTCATTCTGGCAAATCACAGCATTTCTATCCGTAATATTAGCTTTCATGAATATACTGCCAATACCAGCCCTTGATGGCGGACACGTGCTTTTCACCCTCTATGAAATAATAACAAGAAAAAAGCCCGGAGAGAAATTCCTTGAATATGCACAGATTGGAGGCATGGCATTCCTTCTTCTTCTTCTTGTATACGCCAACGGTAATGATTTATATAGATTGCTATTCCAATAATTCCTATAATAACGTAACATGTCACAATATCCTGTAATAACACTAAAACGAGGAAAAGACGACTCCTTGAAACGATTTCATCCATGGGTGTTTTCAGGTGCGATAGCACAAATGCCTGATAAAGCAATTGAAGAGGGTGATATTGTTTCCGTAGCCTCTTCTGACGGGCAGATCATAGGCAATGGTCATTATCAGGTTGGAAGTATAACAATACGGATGCTGACATTTGGATACGACACCAATATTGATCGCGATTTTTTCAAAAGCAGGCTTATACAAGCACTTAAGCTGCGCATGGCATTGGGGGTAATACGTCCAGATAATACAGCGTTCCGGCTCGTCCACGGAGAAGGAGACTTCTTGCCTGGTCTTGTCGTTGACATATATGGTTATACAGCCGTACTTCAGGCCCATTCACCAGGAATGCATTTTTCCCGTAATATAATAGCAGAAATATTAGTGGAATTACCAGATATACATATTAATAATGTATATTATAAATCTGAAACCACATTACCATACAAAGCTCACCTTGATCCTCAAAATGACTATATAATAGGAGGATATAGTACCAATATAGCAACTGAAAATGGTCTTAAGTTCAATGTTGATTGGCTACGTGGCCAAAAAACCGGCTTTTTCGTAGACCAACGCGACAACCGCATGCTGCTAGAACGTTATTCATACGGCCGTAAGGTGCTCAATATGTTCTGTTATACAGGAGGATTTTCAGTATATGCAATGCGAGGCAAAGCATCCCTTGTACATTCAGTCGACTCATCTGCAAAGGCTGTATCTTTGACTAACGCAAATGTAGAGCTGAATTTTCCTGGGGATTTCCGTCATACATCATATGCTGAGGACGCATTCAAATTCCTTGACACCATACAACAAAATGAATATGACCTTATAGTACTGGATCCGCCAGCATTCGCAAAACATCGTACTGCTCTCAAAAATGCATTGCGGGGATACCAACGGATAAATGCCCAAGCTTTCAAGAAGATATCACCCGGAGGGATACTTTTTACATTTTCATGCTCGCAGGCTGTAAGCAAAGAACAGTTCAGATTGGCAGTATTCTCTGCAGCGGCACAGACCGGCCGAAAAGTGAAAATACTTCACCATCTGACCCAGCCCGCCGACCATCCAATAAACATCTACC
>VSPW01000161.1 GCA_009775535.1 Muribaculaceae bacterium | reverse complement strand
GGATATAAAATCGCAACGGTCTTTCCAGTTCATCGGTGGTGCCGACTATACATTCCGTGCATTCGACAGGCCATTCAAGCTATCGGCTGAGGCTTATTACAAGATATTGGGGAATCTGATACCGTATGAAGTCGATAACCTTAAGATAACATACGCAGGCGAGAACCTTACTAAAGGGTTTACTGCAGGTATTGACATGAAACTTTTCGGACAGTTTGTTCCGGGTAGTGATTCTTGGATTTCATTTTCATTGATGAAGACACAGGAGACATTAAACGGCGTAAAAGTGCCGCGTCCTACGGACCAGCGTTATAGCATGGCTCTGTTTTTCACTGACTATTTCCCAAAATTCCCTAAGCTAAAATTTAGCCTGCGTGGCATATTCTCCGATGGATTGCCTATAACATCTCCAAGAAGCAGCCGTGACAAGCATTATTTCCGTGCTCCTGCATATAAGCGTGTTGATGTCGGCCTTTCATATGGTCTGCTTACGCCGTTACGCGATGGTGAAAGCCGTTCCGGCTTCCTGCGGCACTTCAAGAGCATATGGCTTGGTGTTGACATCTTTAATCTTTTGGATATATCCAATGTATCAAGCTATTTCTGGGTGACAGATGTCAATGATATACAGTATGCCGTACCTAATTATCTTACCAGACGTCAGCTGAATGTCCGTCTTACGATAGATTTTTGACGCGTTTACATAATATAACATACCGGTGCAGGATTCCCGCACCGGTATCGCTTTAAATTTGCATCGTGTTTGATAAAATTGGAAACAACAAATTCTTACTACCATGAAAAGCTTTGCAAATTCAGGCAATAAAAACATTATGTTATCAGTAAACCATCATAAGGTTGTAATTGCTCCATATGACCGTAACAGGATAATCGATTATTTTATTTCTATATGTACAGATCCGGTCGCACGTGATGCGCTGCACAAGGCCCGCCGGCAAGATAGCCACAGATGTTGAAAAGAGGCGTTTGATGTGGCTACCACAGAAGATTGGGTCATTGATACCCATAAAAAGGGTTAATGGAATCCTAATCATAGATTATATAGATTAAGTTGTATGTCAGTCAAAAGGACATACCATAGATTTAATGGCCGAAACAGTATTGATTTCGTATTTATTCCGGAGATTTTCATTAACTTTGCGGCTAAAATTCCCGTAATATCACGATTATGGCAACAGAAATAAACGAAACAGAAAACTCTGAGAAAAAGGGGCTCAATTTTGTTGAGCAGATTGTGGCCGATGACCTTAAGGCCGGTAAGAACGGTGGACGGTTGAATACACGTTTCCCGCCTGAACCGAATGGCTATCTGCATATTGGGCATGCAAAGGCCATATGTATGGACTTTGGTGTGGCTGAAAAATTTGGAGGGACATGTAACCTGCGTTTTGATGATACCAATCCTGTAAAGGAGGATGTGGAATACGTGGACTCAATCCGTGAGGACATACACTGGCTGGGTTTTGACTGGGGAGACCGTGAATATTATGCCAGCGACTATTTCCCACAGCTTTATGACCTTGCCATCCGCATGATTAAAGAGGGAAAGGCCTATGTTGATGACCAGACATCTGAAGAGATTGCTGCACAGAAAGGCACTCCTACCACGCCTGGTATCAACAGCCCTTACAGGGAACGTTCTGTTGAGGAAAATCTGGACCTGTTCCAGCGTATGAACGCCGGGGAGTTTGAGGAAGGTGCACGTGTGCTGCGCGCAAAGATTGATATGGCCAACTCAAATATGCATTTCAGGGATCCTATAATGTACCGTATCATAAAGCATCCGCATCACCGTACAGGCACTACATGGAAAGTATATCCCATGTATGATTTTGCGCATGGTCAGAGCGACTATTTTGAGGGTGTCACTCATTCCATTTGTACGCTTGAATTTGTGCCTCACCGTCCGTTGTACGAATATTTCGTAAAAGAGTTGGCCGATGATACGTATTGCCCACGTCAGATTGAGTTCAATCGCCTCAATCTTACATATACCGTTATGAGCAAACGTAAGTTGCTGCAACTTGTAAAAGAGGGGCTTGTTGCAGGATGGGACGACCCGAGGATGCCGACTATATCGGGTATGCGCCGCCGTGGGTTTACGCCACAGGCCATACGTAATTTTATTGAGAAGATTGGATATACAAAATATGAGGCACTAAACAGCGTTTCTTTGTTGGAACATGCAGTCCGGGAGGATTTGAACGCACATGCCACCCGTGCCATGGCTGTAATCAATCCGGTAAAGGTTGTCATTACCAATTATCCGGAGGGGCAGACAGAAACGGTAGAGATGGACAATAATCCGGAAGAGCCGGAAAGCGGGACGCATGCGATGCCTTTTTCCCGTGAGATTTACATAGAGAGGGATGACTTTATGGAAAATCCTCCTAAAAAGTTTTTCCGTCTTGCCCCTGGAGGTGAGGTACGCCTCAAAGGTGCATACATAATCAAATGTGAGGACGTTGTAAAGGACGCAGATGGTAATATCGTAGAAATCCAATGTACATACGATCCGGATACGCGCAGCGGCCTTCCTGGAAGCATGCGTAAGGTAAAAGGCACATTGCATTGGGTGTCGGCTGCACATGCTGTAGATGCGACAGTTCGTCTGTATGACCGTTTGTTCAATGTGGAGAACCCGGCTGCCGAATCTGACCGTGATTTCCGTGAGATGCTTAATCCGGATTCACTTAGGGTCATAGAAGGCGTTAAGGTGGAACCGTTTATCGCGGAAAACTCATCAAAAGGCAAAAAATTCCAGTTCCAGCGTATCGGCTATTTCACGCCGGACTATGACTCAACCCCAGGTAAGCTGATATTCAACCGCACGATAGCACTGAAGGACAGTTGGGAAAAAGAGCAGAAAAAGTAAGTTGGAAACATCATCCGAAGATTATATATTATGCAGGAAAATCCAGAAGAACAGGAGACCGAACGGCTGTATCAACGGTTTAAGCAATCGTTGTCGGATAGGGAAGACATGCCGTTTTTCGATGAGGACGACCTTGTTGCCATATATGATTATGCGGGTGATTACGATGATGACTACGTTCGTCTGGAGGTGTTGTTCTATGCTGCGAGGTATTATCCTGACAGCATGCCGTTGTCCGATCGCAGGGCTATATACTACCAGACGTACAGTGATGACATGCGCGACAGCTACCTGTTCGACAATACGGCACAGGAGTCTTTGATAATGAATATCCTGCGTCTGCGGGCTCTGAACCCACAAGGTGAGGAGGCCCGCAGGCTGTTGGATGGCATTGTGGAGCGTTTTGACAATATGGATGATGAGGAGGTCATCCAGTTGGCTGATGCCGCTTCTGCCATAGGTCAGGTTGAATGGCTTATTGACCGTATTGATGTGTTGCGCGGAAAGACCGACTATCTGGCTACATTGTTGTACGAGATGGATGTCGTCTTCGAGATGAACAACCGGTATGACCTCAGCCGTAAAGTACTGGAAGAGCTTACCATGATCGAGCCGTTTAATGTAGATATGTGGCGTCTTATGGCTCAATGCTACCTGAAACTTGAGGAGTACGCGGAGGGTATATCTGCTGTCGAGTATGCATTGGCCATTGATCCTTCCGACCGTGACGCATTGGTTATAAAGGCGGAGTTGTTGTTCCGTGCTGACAGTCAAAAGGGCGCGCCAGAAGCAGCTGCGATATTGGAACCTATCGTCATGTCGGATTACTCTAATATCGATATGGCCGATGCTTTGCTGCAGTGTTATGTGGCAATGGATGATACGACTAAGATTGCAGCACTGGTAGATCTGGTTGGAAGGCATGTTCCGGAAAGCGAATGGGTTGTGAATTGCAATCTTATATATAATCCGGACAATGTCGACAAAGTGCTTGCCGATTTTGCCGCCACAGGAGAAAAAGAGGAAAGTATATGGATAAGACTTGCCAATACAGTTGGTGAGATTGATCCCAGGATCGCGGTAAAGGTTATGGCGGCAGCCTCAGGCAATACGGTACTGGCTGACGGATGGGAAGTACTTATGCAATATATGTACGAACTTGGCGATTATAGTGGGCTGTTGCAGATGATGGCTGAAAACGCCAATAATTCGGACTATACAAGCAATTTTTCTCCAGAGATGACATATATGCTTGCAAAATCCCTGATTGAGGTCGGTATGAAA
Organism: Muribaculaceae bacterium; assembly: GCA_009775535.1. Taxonomy (GTDB): domain Bacteria; phylum Bacteroidota; class Bacteroidia; order Bacteroidales; family Muribaculaceae; genus CAG-873. The sequence goes on along the minus strand of VSPW01000161.1, from coordinate 145 downwards.
AATGAAGCCCGGATATTTGTTGACAATTGGAATCGTACTTGTGGCAAAAACAGGTATTCACCTTCGGAGAAGTTGCATATAGATGCAATGTCTCATTATATTGAACTTTTGTTTGGCGGGGAATAGGTAACCTTGTAGATAATAT
>VSPW01000160.1 GCA_009775535.1 Muribaculaceae bacterium | reverse complement strand
CACGTATCCATCTTTTCATTTGACATCACTGGATATGAAACCGTACTAAATACAGCACTTATTTCATTCCGCATGCCACTGTTCTTTTTCGTCAGTGGATTTTTTGCATACAGAGCCATTGAGAAATGGACAGCAAAATTGGCAAAAGACATACTGAAACGCAAAATACAAGCACAGATCGTATGCACAATCGTCTTTTTTGCGATATTTTCATATTGCCACGGCAGCAATATATTCGGATGGATCAACAATGGATTCGGCGCTTACTGGTTCACCATAACCCTATTCCAGATGTTCGTTATCTACGTTCTCCTGACATTTATATCCAAAGCAACAAATCGTCATTATCTGCTTGACATAGGCCTTATCGCCTTATCTATATTATTATTCCCGCTATGCTATATCGGTAGCGGCAATATTGGGACTGTATTATGTTGGATAAACCTTGAAAAATATTTCCAATTCTTCGCAATCGGCATATTGGCCCGTAAATACCAGCATATATTCCTAGCTGCCCTTAACAATGACAGGTTTAGAACATCTATCGTCATATCCTATATTACATTTATGATACTGATGTATCTGAACATGTGGGATAAAGTATCCCTACATTCAATCAACGGTATAACATACAGACTACTGCAAGATGTATTTGTCAGATATGCAGGACTTTTTACCGTAATAATTTTCTTCTATTCGCGCAGGGAATACTTCAACCAGGACAACAAGACCAGCCGCCTGCTCTGCTTCATCGGGCGCAGGACCCTTGACATATACATGCTCCACTATTTCTTCCTGCCGCCGATGCAATTCATGCACCAATATATAGCAAACAGCAATATGCTGATTCTCCAATTGGCCATAGGGCTCGCGCTCACAGCCTGCATCATAGCAGTATGCCTGATACTAAGCAACCTGTTGCGTAGCAGCGACTTCCTGGCATCATGGCTTTTCGGGGTAAAACCAAAGAAAACCGCTGCACAACCAGCTGCCGAAAGCGCCCCGGTGATAGACATATCCGAGCTCCGCACGACAGGGGCAACGCCTGTGACCACGGAAAAATGACAGTGCCATTATTCTGAAAATATTGACGCAATCAGGTTTACCTATTATTATTTGACATTGTCCTGTATACTCACGCCAGGCAATATCAAATAAATTTGTTTTGATCTTGACTTATGCGTATATTTGCGGAAAAGAAACCATAATCAAACTATAAAATAATGGACAAAACTTCAATGCCCGCAATTGACTGGGCGAACCTCCGATTCGGTTACAGCGACACTGACTATAACGTGCGTTGCCGTTTTGAAAACGGCAAATGGGGTGAGATAGAAGTATCCACCTCTCCTACAATAGAACTCCACATGGCGGCATCATCGCTCCACTATGGACAGGAAGTATTTGAAGGGCTGAAGGCATTCCGCGGACGCGACGGAAAGATACGTGTCTTCCGTCTAGAAGAGAACGCCCGCCGTATCATCGAATCCGCCAAGGGGCTCATCATGGAACCGATCCCCGAAGAGCTGTTCATCGAAATGATAAAGAAGGTGGTAAAGCTCAACGAACGCTTCGTCCCTCCTTACGAAAGCGGTGCATCCCTCTATATCCGTCCCCTTGAAATAGGCACATCAGCGCGTATCGGAGTATCACCAGCTTCGGAATACCTGTTCATTGTCATGGTAATGCCTGTAGGCCCTTATTTCAAGGAAGGGGTAAAACCTACAAAGGTATGCATTTCCCGCGAATACGACCGCGTAGCCCCCAAAGGCACTGGCCGTTGGAAAGTAGGCGGCAACTATGCGGCATCCCTGCAATCAGGAGAGATGGCCCACCGTCTCGGCTACTCATCAATGCTATATCTCGACCCTAAAGAGAAAAAATATCTCGACGAATGCGGCCCGGCCAACTTCTTTGGCATAAAGGAAGGTAAGTATGTCACCCCGGCATCGGAATCAATCCTGCCGTCAATCACCAACAAGAGCCTCATGCAGCTGGCAAAGGACATGGGCATGGAAGTGGAGCAGCGGCATATACCCATTGAGGAACTTTCAGAGTTTACCGAAGCGGCTGCATGCGGTACGGCAGCTGTTACATCGCCAATCTCTGAAATCGATGACCTCGACACCGGCAAAAAATATGTCATCCTCAACAGCAACGAACCTGGCCCTGTAGTGATGAGCCTGTACAACAAGCTCCGTGCCATCCAATACGGCGATGAGCCTGACTCATACGGATGGGTAACAGTCATCGACTAACAGGATTAATGTCATGACCGACTATCAGAAAATCATAGACAAATATTATCTCCCGGGCACGCGCGTCCGGGAGATTTTATTGAAGCACTCGCGGCAGGTGGCGGACAAGGCTCTTTCCATTGCCCACAGCCTGCATCTCGAACTTTCAGATGACGCCATAGAGGCCGCCGCAATGCTCCACGACATAGGGATATACCTTACAGATGCCGCCGGCATAGGATGCCACGGCACAGAGCCATACATACGCCACGGAATCCTTGGCGCGGCATTGCTGCGCAACGAAGGCGCGGACGAGGAAATCGCAGCCGTGGCCGAACGCCACACCGGTGCAGGCATAACCGCCGATGACATAAAACAGATGTCATTGCCAATCCCTGAAGGCGACTACATGCCACGCACACTGCTTGAACGGCTCATATGCTACGCCGACAAATTCTACTCAAAAAGCGGCGACATGAAAGAGAAGCCACTCGAAAAGGTACGCGCATCAATGCTGCGGCATTCACAGCCGACATTAGAACGCTTTGAAGCGCTACACAATGAATTCGGCAACGAGGATCAATAATTCGTCTTCTGCAGGAATTTAGGGAGAAACATATTACGCAGACTCCTACGGCCTATGATACGGTGGATAATCTGCCTGCATTTATCCTTGAACGGCGACGGGGGTAGCCACGACTGCGCATACCAATGTATAGAATGCGTATTCACTGTCGACACCACCCTGCCAGTGTAATAGTCATACGGATTGAAATATTCACGCGGATACACCCTAATACCAGCTACGTCCTGTATGCCAGGTACACTGCGCAGGCCATGGGGTATAAGCATTGATGTCGTACGCGCCACCACATTGGTAAGGTCGCAAGACCCGTCGCTCTTGAGAAAACTGGCATTCTCATAATGCCCCATCATCTCTTTATACAACTTCATCCCCGGAACAGCGCCTACCCCTAGCCCTGGATTTACCATTATATCACGGACGTCATTTGCGTCCACCTCACATCCAATATACGGCCCGGCCGACACTATCCCGTCGAACGGCCTCACCACCTCCACATCGGTATCGAAATATATGCCTCCATAACGGTAAAGAATCCAGAATCGGGCATAATCACTGACAAAGGCGTACTTTTTAGCATCATACGCCTGTGACGTATACTCAATTGCCCTCACATCGAAATTTTCCTCATTCCATTCCCTTATCTCCCACCCGGGAAAATATTTACGCCAAGAAGCCATACATCTCTGCGCCAGTTCAGGCAACGGATTGCCGCCAAACCAGCAATAATGTATAATTCTTGGGATAGGTTGAATGCTCATAACTCTCTGTTTTATCCGTTAATCAATGAACTGTTGCCTTCTTTCTCAATCTGCCATTTTCTGTTGGACAAAAGCACTGCGGCAAGGGCCAATGACAATATCAACAGGCCCTGTGTAGTGGTGACACCTGCAAATCCGCCAAGGCCGAACACCGATATGGCGATAAGCACCGACAGATACAGACTGGAATGCCGCATCTTTCTTATAATGTAGTATATACCTACATAGAACAGTATCTGTGCCGCCAGTCCTATATATCCTATATCAAGCAACGTCTGCCCTTGGGTTATCTCCACACTGGTCACCACTTCAAAGCGCGTCTCCTCCGACTGGTCAAGATAGAAAAGGTTCTCTATAATCAGATCGGGGTTTGTAGTCAGCTCCGGATGCAGGAATCCAAACCCGGTCCACTCGCGGCCGCATTCATACATATATTCCATTTTAGGGATCAGCTGCGCCATTCGCCCTGAACCGAATTCAGCCAGGTCCTCCTGATCCTGTATATTCTCAAGCTTGATAAACTGGTCGATTGTCGACCTCACACGCATGTCTATGCTTATGAAGCCGTCTATAAAATACAGCGACACTATAAGCACCGCAGCATAAAGCACCGCCCTCAGCAGCTGCATCAGCTTTCCCTTGAATATTATATACGTTACCACAAGCCCGGCTATGAACGTCATAGTGCGTGTGCTCACCACACCAAGGAAAACAATGGCCCACTGCACGCGCGACAAACGGTAACGCCTTAGCAATGGTACGATTGCCAAAGCTGTAATATACAAGCC
>VSPW01000016.1 GCA_009775535.1 Muribaculaceae bacterium | reverse complement strand
TTGCAGCCCGAACCCTTCAGGACGCCTTGCAAAAAGCAGGTAAGACACGCTCACCGCAGTCATGAACATCGCAGGCAGCAAGGTGATGATGTAGGCCTTCTTATGCCGAGCCAGATACACCGTCACGGCCCACAGTGTGAACACCGCCAATGTCTGGTTGCTCCATGCGAAATACCTCCACAATGTATTGAAGTCAATCATCATCACAACAAACGTAAGCGCGAATATTGGCAGTGATACAAGCAGCCGTTTCACAAGCTTATGCTGGTTTATATTCAGGAAATCGGCTACAATCAGGCGCGTGCTGCGCAGTGCCGTATCCCCGGTGGTTATGGGAGCGGCCACTACACCCAGTATCGCAAGGATGCCGCCTACCGTACCGAGCCAGTCCATTGATATTTCCCTTACCAGTTTTCCCGCCGAAGCGCCTTCCTCCTGCATGTATGAGGCCAGTTCACCGTATCCGCCGGTGAATGCGATGGCTGCTGCCGCCCATATCAGGGCCACGAAGCCTTCCGCAACCATCGCCCCATAAAATACCGGCCTGGCGAGCCTCTCATTTTTGAGGCATCTCGCCATCATCGGCGATTGTGTGGCATGGAATCCCGATATAGCGCCGCATGCTATGGACACGAACATCATCGGGAATACTGGATGGGTGTCCGCGTCCGCGTACCTCGTATATAGTCCGTCGGAAAAACCGTCCGGAATGGCGGCGTCCCCGAAAAGGAGCATGCCCATGATCCCGGCGGCCATGAACAGCAGGGCAAACCCGAATATTGGGTAAAGGTTGCCTATAAGCTTGTCGATGGGCAGCAGGGTCGCAAGGATGTAGTATGCGAAGATTATGAAAATCCAGAAACGTACGTCAAGGGATTCGCTCGTCATCCCTGCTATGATGTCGGCAGGCGTTAGGACAAATACGGCGGATACAAGTATGAGCAGCACCACCGAGAAAATCCGCATGACCGTCTTTACTGTGCCGCCTAGCTCCGTACCCACAATCTCGGGAAGTGATTTGCCCCCCGAACGGACAGAGATCATGGCCGATGTGAAGTCATGGACCGCACCTGCGAATATAGTCCCTAACACTATCCATAGGAATGCCGCCGGCCCGAACATTATACCCATGATGGCACCGAAAATCGGGCCTAGCCCGGCTATGTTCAGGAACTGTATAAGGAACACCTTCCATGTCGGCATAGGTATGAAATCCACGCCGTCAGCGTTGGCTATGGCAGGCGTAGGCCTTTGCGGATCGATGCCGAACACCTTTTCCGCTAAAGCCCCGTATGCCACATACCCTATCACGAGGACAGCGAGCGCGGTTAGGAATGAAGCCATGTGCTACCTTTCTGACGGGGTGAGTCCTATTTCTTGTCAGAACCCGGGCGCGATATGCTTTGGCGCATATTGGTGTCGGCCTCTACGTTCTTCATTTTATAATAGTCCATGATGCCGAGGTTGCCTTTTACAAAGGCCTCAGCCATGGCGCGTGGCAGCTCGGCCTCAGCCTCGATCACTTTCGCGCGGGCTTCCTGTGCCTTTGCCTTCATCTCCTGCTCGAGGGCGATGGCCATTGCACGCCTTTCCTCGGCCTTGGCCTGGGCGATGTTCTTGTCGGCCTGTGCCTGGTCTATCTGTAGCGCCGCACCGATATTCTTGCCTATATCGATGTCCGCGATGTCTATGGACAGTATCTCGAAAGCCGTGCCGGAGTCAAGCCCCTTCTTCAGCACCAGCTTCGAGATGGAATCCGGGTTCTCGAGCACTTGCTTATGGCTTTCCGATGAACCGATTGATGACACGATGCCTTCACCTACACGGGCAAGTACAGTGTCCTCTCCCGCACCGCCTACAAGCTGGCGGATATTGGCACGCACTGTCACGCGCGCCTTGGCTATAAGCTGGATGCCGTCCTTTGCCACGGCCGTTACCGGCGGGGTGTCTATCACCTTGGGGTTTACCGACATCTGCACGGCCTGGAACACGTCACGGCCTGCAAGGTCGATGGCGGTCGCCATCTTGAAGCCGAGGTCTATGTTGGCTTTTGATGCCGATACGAGGGCATGCACCACCTTCTCGACATTTCCCCCTGCCAGGTAGTGTGCCTCAAGGTCATCGCGGGTCACTTCCTGGAGGCCTGCCTTGTGGGCCTCGATGAGCGCCTGTGTTATGACCTGGGCTGGCACTTTTCGTATGCGCATCAGGCCAAGCTGTATCAGGGAGATTCTCACGCCGCTGACGCGTGCGGATATCCAAAGGAATATAGGCACGTAATAGAAGAATATGCACAGCACTATGATTGCTGCTGCAACAATGGCGATAATAGCTATTTCCATATGGTTTTTGTATTTGGTTGTTCTGTAATCGGGGTGGTTGTCAAAGTTCGGCCTTCACTACGGCACTGGCGGCCTTGTCAAGTTCAGTGTCGGCCGACAGCAGGGAGTGTTCCAGACGGGCGATCTCGGTCGATACGTCCATATTGCCTTCGGCATATTCCTTTCTTAGGAGGGTGAGGTGGCGTCGTTGCCTGGAAATCTCATTCCGTTTGTCTATATAATTCTGCATGGCCCTGGCCGCTTCAGCCGACCGGAAATCCTCCATTGCCGTATATATCCCTTTTCCCGGTATGTAGAACCGGAAAGAGTTCTTGTTGTCGGCGTTTCCTGCCGAGGCAGTTTCGCTGATGCGCCTCCGCACATCATCATAGCCCTCAGGCGAAGTCTGTGTCCTGGAGATGGATTCGATCATAGCGAGCGATGCCACATCTGGGTCGTCGGCAGTATAGTTCTGCCTTACATCGTTAGGCACGAACACATATATGGTCACGCTGTCAGGTATCTGGTTCCTGTCAGTTGCCCACCAGCCCGCGCCGGTCACTTCATCTATCGCAAGCATGTAGTCGTCATAAGGAGAATTATAAGGCATCCCTATGTTCTGTGGCTGGAGGAACCTTCCGTCATCGCCCTTGCGGGTCATGAAGATGTCATACCCGCCAAGCGTGTTGTCACCGTCGTTGGCGTAGTAAAGCGTGATGCCGTCGCTCATCATGAACGGGAAATTGGCATCTCCGTTGTCATTGAAATCCCCGTCTAGCATATGCGGCTGCGACATAGTGCTGTCACCGAGCAGGTCCGCGCCCATAAGCACGGATGTGCCGGTTGTGTCTGTGGCAGCCCATAGCAGGCTCACCTCGTTTTCAGGCACATATACTACTCCCGGGGAAGAGGTCCTTATGCCGCGTGGCAGGATTGAGGCATCGGCCAGACGCCCCGTTTCGGGGGATAGCCGGTAATATCTGAAAAAATCATCACGGGGCACAGTGATGCTGTCTATCACCGCTATCTTTTCCACGCGGTCGAGCATGTTGCGCGTCAGTACGATGCGGCTGTTAAGCTCGTCAAGGCCCTCACGCGGAGCTTTCTTCTTTTTCGCTATGGCCGATTCATAGGCTTCTATATAGCCTTCAGCCTCTTCAAGCCGGTAACGGTTTATGGATTCTTCCGCCATGAATATTGTGGCGTCCAGGCTTCCGCGGCGTATTGCGTTGTCAAGCAGTTTTGTTCCCCTGACATTGTCCCCCAATGCTATGCAGCATGCGCCGGCCAGGAAATTCACCTCTGGATTTTTGGCTGTGGCCGGTTTTGAAAGCATCGGTTCAAGCCTTGTAAGGGCCGCTTGGTATTCCCCGTCTTCAAACAGTAGCCTTGCATTGTCTATAGGCGTGGCCGGTGATGCCTGGAACGCCAATAATGTCAGGAATGCGGCCATCAGGCAGCGGCATATTGTAAGTTTGGCTATATTCATTCTTTCGTAAATTTTTCAACGGTAGATTACAGATTCAAAGATAGCAACAAAAAACAGACAATGCAAAAAAATAAATTACATTATGCGGTTTACGGCCGTCATGGCTCTCCTCAAAAGTATTTTTAATAAAATACGTCCATGATTCCTTGACGGTATCATGGACGTATATTGCATGTACTTGGAATTATTCAGCCTTTCCTGCGCTGCCGAGTACGTTGATGATTTTGTGCTTGTAGAGCTTTTCCATTTCATCACGTGCCGGGCCGAGGTATTTGCGCGGGTCAAATTCGCCTGGTTTGTCAACAAAGACCTTACGTACGGCTGCGGTCATGGCAAGACGGCTGTCTGAGTCGATGTTGATTTTGCATACAGCGCTCTTTGCAGCCTTGCGGAGTTCTTCTTCGGGGATACCGATGGCATCTGGAAGCTTGCCGCCATGTGTGTTGATTATTTCTACATATTCCTCAGGAACAGATGAAGAGCCGTGGAGCACGATGGGGAATCCGGGGAGCTTTTCCATAACGGCGTCAAGTACCTCGAATGCCAATGGGGGAGGAACGAGGCGGCCTTCTGCGTTGCGTGTGCACTGCTCGGGAGTGAATTTGTATGCGCCGTGGCTTGTGCCGATAGAGATGGCCAGCGAATCGCAGCCTGTACGGGTAGCGAAGTCGATGACTTCCTCAGGGTCGGTGTATGTGTGGTGGTCACTGGAAACTTCGTCCTCAACGCCGGCCAATACGCCAAGTTCACCTTCAACAGTAACGTCATACTGGTGAGCGTAGTCTACGACCTTTTTTGTAAGGGCTACGTTTTCTTCGTAGGGCAGGTGGCTGCCGTCGATCATCACTGATGAGAAGCCGCTGTCGATGCATGATTTGCACAGCTCAAAGCTGTCGCCATGGTCGAGGTGGAGCACAATCTGGGGGTGTTCCCAGCCGAGTTCCTTGGCATATGCCACAGCACCTTGGGCCATGTAGCGGAGCAGGGTTGCGTTTGCATAGTTGCGTGCGCCCTTTGACACCTGAAGGATGACGGGTGATTTTTCCTCAGATGCAGCCTTGATGATAGCCTGGAGCTGCTCCATGTTGTTGAAGTTGAAAGCGGGGATGGCGTAGCCGCCCTTGATAGCCTTGGCGAACATCTCACGGGTGTTCACAAGGCCCAGTTCTTTGTAACTTACCATAGTTGATTAATATTGGGTATATTAGTGAATTTTAATTCTATTCGACTGCAAATTTACAAAATATCTTTGATTCACACTCTTAAAAAGGGTGAAGAATTAACTAAATTATGGGGAGTGGCGGCGTGTCAGCCTTTGAGCCTCAGGTATCCGTGGAGCGTGCCTACAAAAAGGGCCCCTCCGGTTATATTGCCCAACGTGGCCGGTATGAGGTTGCCTACCGTCATTGTATATATGGTCACGTCAGCCCCTTCAAGCATGCCGGCCGGGATGAAGAACATGTTGGCGACACAGTGTTCGTATCCCAAAATCACAAATGCCGCTACCGGTATCCAGCAGCCTGCCACCTTTTCTGTCAGGGTATTACCTGCCATTGCAAGCCATACTGCCAGGCATACACACCAGTTTGCCCCTATCCCGCGGACGAATATCACCCACCAGGGCAATGTGGCTTTTGTCTCTGCCATCCGGATTATGGCGCTGTGGTAGGGGTCGGAGGCGGTTATCCCGGCCAGGTATGTAAGGAAGTATGCCATGGCCAGCGCCCCGGCAAAATTGCCTATCCAGACGAGCGTCCAGTTCTTGAGTACAGCCGACGGACGTATGTCGCGGCGCATCATGCCAGGAATGAGAAGGGCGTTGTTGCCTGTGAAAAGTTCTGCGCCCAGGACCACCACCAGTACTAGGCCGATGGGGAATACCAGGCCACTTAGCATCTTCTGGAGCGACGGGTTTCCTGCCGATGCTTCCGGAAATCCGTATCCGGCAACCACGGACAGCAGTCCGCCAAGTGCGATGAATGCGCCTGCGGCAAACGACATGCCTATAAATTTTGCGGAGAAGGCATTATTGGATGTGAGGTTTGCCTTGACTTTTCCGGCGGCATCCGCGGCGTTGGCTATTTCTTTGGGTGAACGTATCTGCATCTATCTTGATTGCTTATGTGTTAAATGTAATGCAAAGATAGTTAAAATTTCTGTAATAGTAAAATGGGCAGAGGTATTGTGTTGGGGTTAACAATAATTAACTAGAAATTATAGTTGTAACTATTATTTGTAGTTTATATTTGCGGTGTTAAATATTTGTATATGGAAAGATTGACCGCCAAAGAAGAAGAGGTGCTGGGTTTCTTTTGGAAACATGGCCCATTGTACGTGAAGGAAATTGTTGACAAGTATGCCGACCCAAAGCCGCATTTCAACACTATTTCAACGATAGTCCGTTCCCTTGAAGAAAAAGGATATGTCGGGCACAGGCAGTTTGGGAAGTCATACCGATATCATGCCATCGTGGCCGAAGAAGACATGGGCAAGAAGTCGATGTCCTCGATAATAGGTAGATATTTCAAGAATTCCTATTTGAGGGTGGTGTCGTCTTTTGTCGAGGACAGTAATATTTCGGTTGAGGACTTGCGGCGTCTGCTTGAAGAGGTGGAAAAATCCAAAGGAGCAAAAAAGGATTGACTATGAGCGCGTTTTTGGCCTATTCCCTTACGGCATCGATAATCATGGCCATGCTGTTCCCGGTGTTGCATCAGTTGGTCAACCGGTGTATATCGTTCCGTTTCAACCGGTTTTCGATCATCTGCGGCATAATCCTGTCGCTGGTCCTTCCCGCTGTTTTATTGTCAATGCCTGTTGCGGTATCCGGTGGCAGTGACGCACCTGGTGTCATCGATATTCAAACGGCCGCATACTGGATGCCGTCTGACACAATTTTGGCGTCTGTCCCCTCAAGCGGGTTTGACTGGATTGCGGTGGCCGTCATCGTTTATTTTTCGGGAATTGCGTTTTTCCTTTTACATGAGGCTCATTCATATATACGTCTCTTTATTCTTATCTATAAAAGCAGGCGGACTGTTTATCAGGGTTATACGGTATGCCGTTTGGACAATGAGGAGATGTCCCCATTCTGCTGGTCGAACTATATATTTCTTCCTGGCACGGATGATGATGGCCTGGCCGGCAGTTTGTTCATTCATGAAAAGGCGCATACAGACGAACGCCATTGGATTGATATACTGTTGGTTGATCTGCTGTGTATATTCATGTGGTACAATCCTTTTTCCTGGATGGTACGACGGCTTGTCAAACTGAACCATGAATTTGAGGCAGATTCGGCTGTCATCCGCTCGGGTGCTGACATATATGGCTATCAGCGGTTGCTTGTGACAAATGCTATAAGCATGAAAACAATGCCGGTTGCTGACAGTTTTGTTTCCAGTAAGCGCTGTTTCCGTAAGCGTGTGTTGATGATGGACAGGCCACACCACTCCAGGAAATCTATGCTTATTGCGGTATGTGCAGTACCTGCGGTAATTTTTGCCTGTGGTGTCACTGCTATGCCGTTGCCGGCTAAACTCCTTTCCTGCATATATGATTTTGAATTTCCCGAAGCTGTGGACATTGAAAAGCGTGGAACTGAAGAGGCCGCTGCGCTATTGATGGTTGATACGCCTAAGGGAGAAAAGCCGGATACCGTCGTTGAACTTCCTTCTCCTTTTGATGACCAAAAACCACTGACTGATTTAATAAAAGTGGCGTTGACCGATTATGAAGGGGAGAAAATAACGGCAAATATACAGATTGTAGTTGGAGAGGACGGCCGGATAAAGGAGGTCTTGGCAGACGGCATTGGTGATCAGGGCATAAAGACCGCAATCGAGCAGGCCGCAAGCCAAGTGCAGTTTGCAAAGGTGTTTTTGGATGGTGCTGCTATTTCGGTGCGGTATAATATTCCCATCAGGATAGAGAAATAATATGATGTCATATTAATTGCATTGGCTGCCAATTTATTGGCAACCGGCCAGTTTTATATCCATATGAAAAGATCTGCAACTGTAATGTCTTTAGTCTTATTGTCTGTATTACAATCGTTTAGTCAGACAATAATCAGCGGGTGCGTCAAATTTACCAATGGAGAAGGGGTGGATATGGCCAATGTGTCAGTGTTGCCCTACAGTATGCCTGGGACGGTGATTGCATCAACGTTTACAGCCGTTGACGGTAGTTTCAGCATTAAGGTGAATAGCTTATGTGACAGTGTGTTTTGAAGGTGTCAGGCATGGGGTTGTTGCCGGCGACTGTTGCTGTCCCCAATAAGCAGGGGACACATACCATTGTTGTAGAGGGGCGGGATATGGAGCTGAAAGAAGTGGTTGTAAAGGCAAAGAAGATATACTCCCAAGAAGATACAATCAATTATAATGTAGCCTCGTTCCTATCGCAATCCGACCAGTCGGTTGCAGATGTATTACGCAAGATGCCGGGAATAACAGTGTCCGAAGCCGGGCAGGTGTCATATCAGGGGAAGCCTATCAAGAATCTTTACATCGAGGGGCTTGACCTGATGAAAGGGCATTACGGAATAGCCACCAACAGTATCGACCCAAATAGCATTGCCACCGTCCAGGTGTTTGAAAACCATCAGGACATAAAGGCCCTCAAAGGATTGCGCCCTGAGGAACAGGCTTCTATAAACCTCCGGCTCAAAGAGGGGGTGAAAGGGGTGTACAATCTCATCGCCGTGCTCGGCAGCGGATATGGCGGCGATGTCCTTTGGGTCAATTCCGTTATAGCAACATGCTTCCGCCGTAAAAGCCAGTTCCTGGCCACTTACAAAGGCAACAACACAGGCGAGGACCTTTCACAAGAACTTTATTCTTTAGACAACGACTATTCGCGTACCAACAATATCTCATCCATAGTCATGCCGTCTGCGCCTGGAATTGACAAGCGGTACTATTATTTCAACCGTTCGCACAGCGCGACATTCAATAATGTATACCGTGTCGGGAAGTCCGGCGAGTTCGGAATTAATGCCGCCTATCTCAACGACCGCGACAGCCGTGAGTGCTACTCTTCTACGTCCAACACCTTGCCCGGTGGTTCGCAAAATATTGTAGATGAACTGGTGGGCGGCAAGGTGCGTATGCAAAAGGCCTACGGAGACCTGACATATATGGATAACGGCGAGCGAAACTATTTGAAAGGGCAGTTGAAATTTGATTGGGGAAGGAACGATGCCGACAGCCGCATTCTTGCAGGTGTCGAGGACATAGGCCAGCTTGGAAAGACCGACACATACAGGTTGTTAAACAAGTTCCATATGACTTGCCGCAATTCAGAAAGCCGTGGTTTTGAGATATATTCTTTGGTAAATCTTGAGAAACGGCCTCATAGCCTGGTGGTGTCGCCCAATCTTTTCCCGGATTTGTTCACCGATGGAGTGCTAAACCAGAATGTGGACTATCGCAATATCTCCACTGAAAACAGATTCGGATTCCTATCCGCTTTCAGGTACGGGAACTTTTCCCTACATCCGACTGCGATTTTCAATTACCATCATAATTCGTTGGATAGCGATATTGCCCAATTCCGTAACAGGCTAGCCTTGGATTATATTGATGCCGGGATGAACGCAGAATTTGTATACAGCATACGCCGCTTCCATGTGTCATTATGTATCCCATTTAAATATAGATTGTTCAGTCTGGATAACAAACTTGATGATGAGGTGACGGACAAGTCCCGTTTCAGGGTGTCGCCGGATTTGAGTATAACGTATGATATCAACAGCAGCCACCATCTGACGCTGAAATCGGTGCTGAACCATCTGACGCCATCGATTGAAAACCTTTATTCAAATTATATCCTCACTTCGTACCGCTGCCTGTCGGCCTATGACGTTTCCGGGCTTTATGAGGGTGCGGCACTATATAACAGTATATCCTATAGTTTCAAAAATATACTTTCGATGAGTTTTGCCGGTGTTGAGGCCGGATGGCATAGAGAATTGCCCGACGTGCTCTATGGTTCATATTACGACGGCTTGGTGCAGCGCACCATCAGCCGCCGCACATCAGAAACAGGCGACATGTTTTCCGTAAAAGTCCATGCTAGCCGGGGTTTTGACTGGCGGAGGTTTAAAATCGGGCTGTCTGCGGCATATACCTGTTATGACAATCCTTTGCTCGTTCAGGATGAGGTGCTGAGGTATACCGGCAGTTCTTTGGGAGTTGACGCAGACATAAGTGTTTCCCCATTCCGATGGCTGTCCGCACTGTGGGAAGGGCGTTATTACCAGTCGGCAGGCAGTCAAAAAGGTTGTGCCGATACACCGTGGCTGCGCACTGTCACCAACAAAGCCTCGCTCGATTTCGCGATTCCCGGTGGCGTGACACTTAAAGCTTCTGTGTATCATTACTATAACAACTTCAATGATGGCGATAAGTCGTTTGTGTTGCTAAATGCCGAGGCCCGCTATTCAATCAAGCGTTTCATTTTTACCCTTGCATGCGACAATCTGCTTGACCGCAAGGCCTATCTCTATTCAAGCCGATCGGCACTCACAGATACCCGCTCTGTCTACAACATCCGTCCACGGAGCGTAGTGCTGAAAATCAGATTAAGGATATTCTAAATTCCAATAATATGAAAAAACTCTATTTACCTTTTTTGGCAATTATGCTTCCATTTGTTGCCAATGCCCAGTTTGACATATTTTCCGAGCCGCTTGACAAGGCTACGCCAGTCGATACTGCGGCATATAAAGTGACATATGCCTTGGATTACACTTGCCATCCATTAGCAAATAATCGTTTTTCCGATGTCCGCAATGTGCTTATCGGGCGGCATACGGTAAAAGATTTCAGTGATATAATATTTCAGTTTGATTCCCTATGTACGGCTGATATCAAGAAAGGCAAAGATGTGTTCTCAAATCCCAAAGGCACACCCTGGCCTGTGGAAACCTTGCTGGCAATAAAAGAGAGGCGGGCAGATATGAAGCGGAGACTGCCTTCAGGTACAGGGATATTATGCTATTCCGAACAAGTACCCTCCATGGAATGGGAGTTTGTGGCAGATTCCGTTAAAAATATCCTTGGATATGAGTGTTTCCTGGCAAGGACCGAATTTTTTGGCAGGAATTATTCGGCGTGGTACACCTTTGAGCTGCCATTGCCTTTCGGTCCATACAAATTCGGTGGCCTCCCGGGTATGATAGTCCAAATACAAGATGACGAAGGCCAATTCATCTGGGTTATGAAAGGATTTGAACGTGTCAAAGAACCTATTTATGTGTATGAGTACCCCAATGAGAAAAAATGTTCCTCAGATGATGCCGACAAGACGGTCAAACGGTATTATAACACACCGATAGCTTTCCACTTAGCCGCTATAGGCGGTGGTACAGGACGATTGATGATTGTTGGTAAAGACGGAAAAGTGCGTGATGCGACCGAGGTGGAAGAAACCCCTATCCCATATAAGCCGCTTGAAATAAGATGAAAGCGCTATATCTCATGGCGTTTGCATGGCTGACAGTCAGCAGCGCAAACGCACAGACTGCCGTTGAGACGATTGAACTTGGGCTTACTGGTGAAAATCTTTTTGGAATCCGCCATATGACCGAAATGAAGGTTTTGGGTGATACACTTTTTATTGTTTATGAACGTGACGGAGGGCACGGGCAGCGTTTCCTTCGCAGGGCTACTATAGATAAGACAAACAACGTCCTTGTTTTCGGGCCGGAAATCGGGAAATATGACAACGGATACTACCAATCATATTTGCCTTACCCGTTCTTTGGGGATGACGGACGTATGCATGTTATCAGCCAGGATGACGGCGAAATATATGAAGTAGAGGCAGGCAATGCCTTGTATCGGACTAAAAGGTATCTGATTGGCGTGGACTGCAAGCTGCCGTTTGCCATATCGCAATACGTTCAGGACGTATCCATGATGGGTTCGGGCCGGTATGTGTTTATAGGGCGTGAGCCAAGGGGAGGACGTCAGTATGCGATGACGGCCAATCTGGATTCCGCGTGCGTAGACACTGTGTGCCATATAAGCGTATCTGAGGATTTGCCGTCATGGATTCCAAACGTCGGTGAGCTTTCCTATTCCAGCAAATACAATCGGCTGGCATTTGCCTATAGGATGCATCCGGTTGTGGAAATTAGAGGGTTGGATGGCACTCCAGTCGGGACTGTCAAGGTCGGGGAATGTACGTTTAGTCCGGAGACCCTTGACGAGGCTGATTCCGAGGATCTGAATCCTTGCCATTTTATGGATGTATCCAATACGCAAGACTACATATATGCGTTGTATTGGGGATACGGGCATGCGGACGCGGCGTATTTATATCCGATGATGTACAAGATTGATTGGACTGGAATTATCGTTGACCGGACCGTCGGCATTGACATTCCGCTATATAGGATAGCTGTATGTGATGATGATACCTTTATAGGATGGACCGGGGACGGATTTGCCATGATACGAAAAAGGGCTGTGCCATAAAAATATGGTGCAGCCCCTATAGTGGGATACCTTTGACAGGTGTTATGTTACATGTTTTCTTCGATTAGCTTGAAGAACGATTCCTGGGGCAGGAGGTCCTGTGTGCCGACATATGTCTTGGATTCTTTCCCCGGGATGATGAATGTGACATGCGGGATGCCTTCCACGCCGAATGCGGCCGCTGTGCTGGGGTTGTTGTCGACATCCACAGATATAAATTCGACTTTGCCGGCGAATTTTTCGGCTGCGGCATCAAAGGCAGGCCTGAATTGGCGGCAAGGTCCGCACCAAGTTGCGTTGAAGTCTACTATTATCAGATGGTTTGTCTTTATTCCGGGACGCAGTATATTGTCGTTGTCCAGTTCAATGACGCCGATCTTCACCTGGTCGGGGTTGAGTATCTCAGCCTCTTCGGCTACTGTCTGTGCTGCATCGATCTGTTCTTCGATGTTTTGGGTTGCAGTATCGGTTGTGTCCTGTCCGTTTCCGTTCTTTGATGATTGGGAGCAGGATGTAGCCATTGTCAGGGCCAATACGGCTGCAATGGCTGATGCTAATGTCTTTCTCATTGTATGGTATATTGTGGATATGATATTAAGAACACGCAATCATGGCTTATTGTTTGAGCCTGTGGTTGCGTGTTCCCTTTGACTTGTCAAGTGGTGTCCTGAAGACTAGAGAGCTCCGGCAAGTGCGGCGTTGGTCTTGTGGACAGCTTCAGCGCTCTTGCGGAAGAGTTCACGTTCGGCATCGTTTAGGTCGAATTCAACGATCTTTTCGATACCGTTCTTGCCGAGGATGCAAGGAACACCGATGCACAGGTCCTTTTCGCCGTATTCGCCGTCGAGCAGGGCGCTGCATGATATGAGGCGTTTCTGGTTGTGGATCACAGCAGCCGCAACCTGTGCAGCAGCCGCACCTGGTGCATACCATGCAGATGTGCCGAGAAGCTTGGTGAGGGTTGCGCCGCCTACCATTGTGTCGGCAGCCACTTTCTCGAGCTGCTCAGCCGGGAGCAGTGTGCTTACAGGGATACCACGGTATGCTGCGTAGCGTGTAAGGGGTATCATGGTGGTGTCGCCGTGTCCGCCTATCACGATGCCTTCGATCTCATTGGGGTTGGCGTTGAGAGCGAGGCTGAGGAAGTATTTGAAACGTGCGCTGTCGAGCGCGCCGCCCATACCGATGATGCGGTTCTTGGGTAGGCCGCTTGTCTTGTGGATGAGGTATGTCATCGTATCCATAGGGTTGGATACGCATATGATGATGGCGTCGGGTGAGTATTTGAGTACGTTGTCAGTTACAGACTTTACGATCCCGGCATTTACGCCGATGAGTTCTTCGCGTGTCATTCCTGGCTTGCGGGGAATGCCTGATGTGATTACAACGACATCGCTTCCAGCGGTCTTTTCATAGTCGTTGGTCACACCTGTCAGGGTGGTGTTAAGGCCGAGGATGTTGGCGGTCTGCATGATGTCCATGGCCTTGCCTTCGCTGAGGCCTTCTTTGATGTCGATGAGAACTACTTCATCAGCCACCTGATTTGTTACCAATACGTTAGCACAAGTAGCGCCCACATTTCCGGCGCCTACAACTGTTACCTTTGACATAGTTAGTTTTTATTTAAAATGGTTTATGGTCTATTCTGTAATGAATCAAGCTATTCCTTACAAGTTTTGGTGCTTGGGGAATGACAATGCAAATTTAGCGAAATATTTTCAATGTCAGAGCCTTTAACTTAATTTTATATTTCGGTTATGCCGGACTGGTGTGTATAAATACACGGCAGGAGCTGTCGGTGTAATATGCCGGTAGCTCCTGCTGCGTAATTTAGATTGTAATCAAGTTCGATATTGATGGGTTTATGGCTGCTATATGGCCGTCAGGGCCTATAAGGTATGAGCCGTAACCGTTGTCCAGGTCGTAGTCGGCGATTATCCGTTCTGCCTGTTTCCCCTGGACATTGAATTGCGCATCGGAATCAAGGTTGTCGCGTGTCACTATCTGGTTGAAAAGCCCGGCAGACCGGTCTAGGTTTACGGAGATGTGGCGTACGCGCTGTGCGTTTTGCAGATTCCTTATTGCAGTGGTGTAGTTGTTGCAGGCTACTCGTGATGGGGCATCGGTGGAGGACCAAAACGTGAGCAGTACGTAGCTGCCGCGTAAAGAATTCAGGTCTATGGCCTTGTTGCCGTCGGTGATTGATAGCATCGGGGCTGCAGAGCCTACTTCCGTGCCGAATACACGGTGATTGGTTGCCGATGATGCAAACAGCATCACTGCAAAAAGCGCAATAATAAAGAATGTTTTCTTCATTGCTTAAAATTAAAATTCCTAAATAAGCTGATACTTACGCGTAACCGAACGCCCATGATTCAGCTCGCCGATTTTCGGCTAAAGTCAGCCATCTCTATGGCTGCTCATCAATTAAAGCGGCACAAAGGTACGGATTTATTGCTGAATATGCAAGTGTCTGTGTATCAGGTGTACCAGCGTTAGATGCTGCTTGCGGGCTAATCCATTGATATTTTGTGTTTTATAGCTCTGTTAAATTAATATAATGTTGAAAATCAGAAGGGTGCGTATCCAGCGTCAATCAGGGTCTGCAGAGAGCAATAGAACTCTGGTTGCAGCATGGATGACATGCTCTGTCCGGGGTGTCGGGAGAGGTATGACCGGATGATGCGTAGCCCTACGAAGCGTCCTGCCCGAGGGGGCACTGATTGGCCCAATATGGCCGTCGCGGGGGCTGGAGATACGAGGCGTGTGGCATCGACAGGGGATGTTGAGTAAAGCAGGTCATTCCCGATCAAAGCGTTCCATATCCGGCCTTCGTTATCGTTGAGCCATTTCAGCTGCTCTGCCGTCAGCGATAGTGCCTCGGATGTATCGGCATCGGGTACTAGCGCCATTACGGCATTCAGCAGTGCGCCCTCGTATAACATCCGAGACAGAGCTGTGGCATCCTGGGCTGTCGGCGGGGCGTATGGATAAGCTGAGGCTACAATGGCCTCGGCGATGTCATAAGGCAGCCTTTCCGGGGTCTTGTCGCGCAGGCGGTATGGCTCGAATCGTCCGGCATATCCTATGTAGTCAGCCCCTAGATAATGGTTCAGGGCTATTAGCGCCACTGAATCTGACAGGAATATCGACTGGCTGTATGGAGATATTATTGAAAAATAGGTCCGCCTGGGGATTTCTATAAACTCTATTCCGGCTATGGCGGTGATGTGGCCGAGTGTGGATTCAAGTTTGTCGAGGTTGGGGTAGACATGTTCTACATCGGGCGTGAATATTTTCACTGCAGGAGATTTGCAGTAGCTCGCGAATGACGCCTGCGGGTTTCCGGTATAGGCCAGCATTGAATCTATGGCGGCTATGCCCGGAGTCATCGCTTCCTTGTCTGTTTCAGGTGTACTGTCGGGCATGACTCCCAAGCGGTAGGCGTATGAATCAAGCCTGTGTACTTTTTCGGGGGTGAAGGTTGCTGTTTTGTTGTTGCCAGGGCTTCCGCATCCGGTTATGGCTGCCATAACCGTTGTCATTATGTATGTTATATATATGTAATGCCGCATTGGTATGAAAATGTTGTTTTTGTCGCAAAATTACGATTTCTACTTGTAACGGATTGGCAAAAAATGCCACATACATTGGGCAAAACGCTAAAAATATGGTCAGTATTGGCTAAATTACGTGTTTAATCGTTAAATTTGCACCTTGTTTTAAATCGGGCGTTATGCGTAGATCGTTTTTTAGGTTCTTGATATGTTCTTTTGCCGTTGCCGTCATGGCAGTGGCCGGTACAGTACGTGCCAGCGCGCGGGAGTTTGTCGTTGTGATAGACCCCGGGCATGGCGGCAAGGACCATGGAGCGGTTGGCCGAAAGGCGAAAGAAAAGGATATAGTGCTGGCTGTAGGTAAGGCTTTCGGACGAAAGATAAAGGATGCGTACGGACGTAATGATGAAGTGAAGGTGGTGTATACGCGTGATGATGATACATTTGTCACTTTGCAAGGACGTGCGGATATCGCAAATAAGGCCAAAGGCGATCTGTTTGTGTCGATACATGCTAATTCTGTGGACAAACGGGCACGTGGCCGGGATAAGATTCATGGTGCTTCGGTATATACGCTTGGTGTCAACCGGGCGGCACGAAACCTGGAGGTGGCCCAACGAGAAAATGCCGTGATGGTGCTTGAGCCGGATTATACTACCACTTATGCCGGATTTGACCCTAATTCGGCAGAGTCGTACATAATATTCGAGATGGAACAGAACCGCCACATGGTGCAGAGTCTGAACTTCGCGGCAAAGGCGCAACGGGAGCTTGTAAAGACTGCCGGGCGTGGCGACAAGAATGTGCGGCAGGCCGGATTCTGGGTGCTTCATGCCACATCGATGCCTTCTGTGCTTGTGGAGTTGGACTTTATATGTAACCCTACGCAAGAGACATATATGTCTTCAAAAAAGGGACAGGACAAGCTGGCCCAAGCATTGTTCAATGCCTTTGTGGCATATAAAAAAGCGTATGATGCCGGGGAAGGTGGCATGCAGGCCCAACAAGAGACTGAAGGTGATGCCGGCAAGGAACAGGAAGAGGATGAAGGCGATGATACTCCAGATGGGTATCAGGAAAGCCTTGATGGCGGGCTTAGGTATTGCGTCCAGTTCCTTACAAGCGGAAAGCCTTTGGAAGAAGGGGCTAGTGCTTTCAAGGGTCTTAGGCCTGTATATAGTTACAGGGACGCAGGGCTATATAAGTATTATTATGGCAGTTATGGCAGCATGGATGATGCCCTGGACGCGCTGAAGAAAGTCAAAAGGTCGTTCAAGGATGCATTTGTCATAAAAATGCGGGATGGAAAACGCGTCAAGTAGATATGTTGTTATAAAGGATAAATCAGCAAATAAAACATATGAAGAAGATATTCAGAAAAGAAGTGATAATAGGCCTTATAGTTGCATTGTCGATAGTGGTGCTGGTGGTCGGGATTGATTTCCTTAAAGGGGTCAATGTGTTCAAGGCTGCCAACTATTATTATGTGACGTATACCAACGTGGAGGGGCTTGCGGTTTCTGCACCGGTGAGTGTCAATGGATATAAGGTAGGTCTTGTCAGGGATATAAGCTATGAGTACGATAACCCGGGCCATGTAAGGGTAGAACTGAGCCTGGATAAGAGCCTGCGTGTGCCAAAGGGCACTAAGGCCGTGCTTGGCACAGACCTGCTTGGGACGGCTTCGATAAAGCTTGATATGGCACCGGGTGGTGATTTCCATAATGTAGGCGATGTGTTAGTCGGCGAAAATGCTTCCGGACTGATGGACAATGTGTCGGGCGAGGTGCTGCCGTTGGTGTCGAAGGTGATGACAAAGGTTGATACCTTGCTTACCAATGTGAATGTGTTGGTGTCAGATCCAGCCATCGCGGCTTCGGTGAAGCGACTGGATGCGATTACGGCAAACCTAGAGGCGACCAGCCGCCAGCTGAACGCTGTAGTCAAGACGTTGCCTCCTATTGCAAAAAATGTGAATGCTATAACAGAGAATGTTTCGGTCATGTCCGGTAACCTTTCGGGTTTCTCTTCTACGCTGAACGGCCTTCCGGTTGATTCGCTTGTGGACAACCTGAACAGTATGAGTGCGAATCTCAGACAGCTTTCCCTGCAGTTAAACGACCGCAATTCAACGTTGGGGCAACTGATGAACGACCGGGAGTTGTATGACAATATCAATTCGGCTGTATCCAGCCTTGACTCGCTCCTTATAGACGTAAAGAAGAATCCAAAGCGCTATATAAGCATAAAACTTTTATGATATGACACTAAGTGGCGTTATTTAGATTTATTCTAAATAGTGGATTTGGACTCAATTGAGATATAATTGCCGCTGAATAGAGTCTGTACATATGCAGACAGCCATACCCAACAGAATGCGATGGTTTAACTTTAATGTATCAAATCATTGATAATCAATATATTGTTTTTAAATATTGAAGATATACATATACTATATATTCAATGTTGGCGTAAAATCCTGAGATACAGATTGAT
>VSPW01000159.1 GCA_009775535.1 Muribaculaceae bacterium | reverse complement strand
GCTGATGAATGAGGCAATCAATATAAACTATATAGATGAGACGGAGTACCCACGTATCGCTGTGATGAACGGCAAGTGTATAAACATCATCGCCAATTTGTGGAATACACCCGAAAAGGACACCTGGAAGACGGGTGCGCTGGCGATAGGTTCATCCGAGGCATGTATGCTGGGCGGTATAGCAGCCTGGATCAGGTGGCGTGAACGCCGAAAGCAGGCAGGCAAGCCTTTTGACAAGCCTAATTTCGTGATTTCTACAGGTTACCAGGTGGTTTGGGAGAAGTTCGCACAGCTCTGGCAGATAGAGATGCGTACAGTGCCCCTTACCCTTGAGAAGACTACGCTTGACCCACAGGAGGCACTTAAGATGTGTGATGAGAACACCATATGCGTTGTGCCTATTGAGGGCGTGACCTGGACTGGCCTTAACGATGATGTCGAGGCCCTGGACAAGGCCCTTGATGAGTATAATGCCAGGACCGGGTATGATATACCAATCCATGTCGATGCCGCATCTGGCGGGTTTATCCTGCCGTTCCTTGATCCGGACCGCAAGTGGGACTTCCGCCTGAAGTGGGTGCTGTCGATAAGTACATCGGGGCATAAGTTCGGCCTTGTATATCCTGGCCTTGGATGGGTGGTATGGAAGGACAAGCAGTATTTGCCGGAAGTCATGTCGTTCAGTGTCAACTATCTGGGCGCCGAGATACGTCAGGTCGGCCTTAACTTCTCGCGTCCTGCAGCCCAGATTCTGGGGCAGTACTACCAGTTCATACGCCTCGGATTTGAAGGGTACAAGAATATCCAGGCCAATTCATTGGCCATCGCCAAGTATCTCCACGGACAGGTGTCGGGCATGCCAGAGTTCCAGGCTTATTCGCAGGATGTGCCAAACCCGATTTTCACATGGCTCATGAAGCCTGAATGCCAGAAGACGGCCAAATGGACGCTGTTTGACCTTCAGGACAAGCTTGCGCAGAAAGGATGGATGGTGCCGGCATATACGTTGCCTGCCAACATACAGGATATAGTGGTGATGCGTGTGCTTTGCAAGCAGGGCTTCAGCAGGGACATGGCCGACCAGCTGCTGAATGATATAAAGTTTGCAGTGACGGAACTTAATGCCCTCGAATACCCTACGACCACCCGTATAGCCATGGAGAAGAATACACCTCTGGTGGCAAAGACATTTAACCATACTGGTAAGTAGCCAGTACATCCGACTCCTCAGACTAATCGTTGACAGGCCGGCATATGCAGTGCTACTGCACTTGTCGGCCGTTTTAAATACCAATAATTCAATTATTTATTATGGCTAATTCAAATATCAAGACGGCGGCGAAACTAGGGATAGGGACGCTCGTCATAATGAACGTTGTGGCTGTGGTGTCATTGCGTGGCCTTCCTGCCGAAGCGGAATACGGCATGGGTTCCGCGTTCTATTACCTCTTTGCGGCGTTGGTGTTTCTGATCCCTGTCTCGCTTGTGGCGGCGGAGCTGGCAGCCATGTTCCCTTACCAGCAGGGTGGTATGTTCCGCTGGGTAGGAGAGGCGTTCGGGGAGAAACTCGGCTTCCTCGGAATATGGCTTCAGTGGATAGAAAATACGATATGGTATCCTACGGTGCTTACATTCGGTGCTGTCTCTTTGGCATTCATAGGCATGGACCATATGGCTGATTCGGCCCTTGCTTCCAATAAGATTTATACGTTGGTAGTCGTTTTGGCCATATATTGGCTCGCCACCTTCATTTCTATGAAAGGTCTTGGATGGGTGGGCAAGATATCAAAGATAGGAGGCATAGTGGGTACGATCATTCCTGTAGGCATCCTTGTCGTTCTAGGTGTGGTGTACCTGTGTGTGGGTGGCACACCCCAATTGGACCTCCACGGAGATTTCTTTCCTGACCTTACCAATTTCGATAATATTGTCCTTGCCGCATCGATATTCCTTTTCTATGCCGGCATGGAGCTATCGGGTGTACATGTGCGTGAGATAAGGAATCCTACGGTGAATTATCCAAAGGCCGTGTTCCTGGGAGCGCTAATAACGGTAGCAATCTTTATATTCGGCACGTATGCGCTTGGGCTTATTATCCCGGCAAAGGATATTAACCTCGTGCAGAGCCTGCTGGTAGGTTTTGACAATTATTTCAGATATTTCCATATCGGTTGGCTTTCGCCTGTGATAGCTGTTGCATTGGTGTTCGGTGTGCTTGCAGGCGTACTTACATGGGTAGCCGGGCCGTCAAAGGGTATATTGGCCGTGGGCAAGGCCGGGTATCTTCCTCCGTTCTTCCAGAAGACAAACAATAACGGTGTGCAGCGTAACATCCTTTATATACAGGGTGGGGCAGTGACTCTGCTTTCATTGCTTTTTGTGGTGATGCCTTCGGTACAGAGTTTCTACCAGATACTTTCACAGCTTACGGTGCTATTATACCTGATAGCATATCTGCTCATGTTTGCCGCAGCCATATATCTGCGCTATTCAATGAAGGACGCTAAAAGGCCGTTCCGAATCGGCGCACATGGCAATGGCCTGATGTGGATTGTCGGTGGGGTGGGCTTTGCCGGATCGTTGCTCGCATTCATACTGAGCTTTTTCCCGCCTGACCAGATAGCGGTGGGCTCATCGGCGGTATGGTATACCGTACTTTTTGCGGGAGTTATAGTGTTTGTTGTAGCACCGTTTATAATACTCCATTTCCGCAAGCCGTCATGGGTGGCAAAAGGCAATGACTTTGTGCCTTTCCATTGGCAGACAGATCCAGCATCGCAGGCCAAACTGGCGGAAGCCGCCGCCGATTTCGCCTCTTCGGGGCAGGATGGCCAGAAGCCAATGGTGTCAGGTCAGCTCCCGCCATTCAACTCAGATCCTGATATAGGCCGGAAATAAGGTGTTTTTTATGGAATATAAATAGACCTCCCTCTCTTGCGTCCTATTCAACACTTCAGCGAAGGATTTCAAATAGGAACAAATTTCTGATTTTGTTCACCACTGCCCTCCTACAATATGCATCATTTTGCTGGTAAGGGTATTATAAAAATCTCTGAAACTAAGATAGTTTCAGAGATTTTGTTTTGAGATTCCGTCTGAATCTGGATAATGTCGTTATAAATAAGTTGTTTTCAGAAAATTGTAATGCCACACAATCCGCTGTTCATGAATAGGACAACTCATTTTCATCGAAGAAACCCACATGAACTAATATCATATTGAATGAAAAATTCCCCTTTTATCATAATGGAATCAATAGACCTAATTGTTCTGCAAATGAAATGAATATTGTGTTCTCTTACATGGATTGTCCGTCCTTATTTTTATTCTAAGGGATATCAGTATCATAAGAATATGAAAAGATTATTGGGATTCCCACACATTGTTTTATCAAATAGTGATTATTGGAGAAATAACAGGAAATGGATAAACTGAATAAGCAAGAAGATACTTTGTGAGGAAAGAATATAAATAAGCCTTTTCTTGATCGTCTAGGAGTTACCAACTCTAAATTTTATTTATCTTATGAAAATGAAAGGGATGGAAATCTAGTGTAAAGGATGAATTTATAATTGGAAGAAAAGTAATTATCTTACTCTTCTTCCAATTGAATAGTCGTGCTATATAGTTAAATCCAAAACGTAATTTTTTTAAATTTCATATCTCAGTTTTCTATTTCTAATCTTGTTCACTCCTTCTGATGAGGCTAATTTATATTTTTTAATAGCTTCATCTTCAGGATTTGATACTTCTTCAGTGTCAGATGAATTCTCAAACAAATTGTATTTCTGAACAAAATTATTAAAACGCGAAACCATATGAGGTGTTACTTCTATTTTCTCTTCTGTCAAGTAATCCATCAAACAAAAAATAGTATATAATTGTGTCCGTTTACGTATGAATGATTTACTTTCCGGAGTGTAAAATAGTTTGAAAGTATCTATCCATTTTAAAATCCTATTTTTATCATCATTATATTCAGGATAGTTTGTGGAATAATCCAAATACGCATCATTAAGTGGATTTTGATTCGTTTGATTGATAATACCTTTTCTTGCCAATAAAATTAAAGATGAACAGAATTCTTCGTCTTTCATTCTTTTGATATCACCATAATTAAATAGGTTAAAATCGTCCCAAAAGGATAGTTCAGATATTTCTTTTGTTAGATCCGCAAATAACCCCCATGTGTTACTGTGCCTTTTCTCTTGGTCATTTAATGAATAATCAGTCAGATTAAGCCGATAAAATATATTTCTTATTTCATCCATATTTTTATCCTTGATACGAACTACGGATAAATTAAAAGTCCATATTAAGAGGGTGTTTCATAACAACTGTTAAGATAGTCCATCAAAAAAATGCCTCTGCTAAAGGAGAGGACATTTCTA
>VSPW01000158.1 GCA_009775535.1 Muribaculaceae bacterium | reverse complement strand
GGCCAACAATACATCAAACCCCTCATGAATAACATGTTATGGAAAAACTGTCACAATTCAACGGCTTCCAATATGAGGACTGGAAAGGCTATAACCTTGAGCAGCTCCGATACCAACGTGCACTGAACATGGCCAGGCGCGAAATAGCCACGCAACAGATAAACACTTTAGGCAAGGAACTGAGCAACGGCACTATACTGACTGCCAACCACCAGTCACTGTTGACAAAGATAATATCGTCGCTGAATTATCTTGACTATGGCGTTATGGCATGGAACATCTTCAGCCGTATGCGCAGGATAACCGGAAAATTCAACAAACCGGCCAAACAGAAATAAAAATGCCTCCGCATAACCATATACCATGGGCTTTTAGGCTGAGGCATACGCATGCGGAGGATTTTATGTAGAATAACGGAAAAGGCCTAGGCCTACAGCTTGAACTGGTAGCCGACGCCGATTATGTGACCGCCACGGCCGTCGTCATCATCACCGGATATGTCGATGTACCGATAGAAAAGGCTAACGGAATTCTTTTTGTTGAAACGGTATGAAGTACCTGCCGTAAACCTTGTCTTTTCCATATTGAAGGCTTCAGACAGAAGATTATATATCTCTACCGAGACAAAGGGGGTGAATCCGCTTTTGCGTATGCTGTATTCGACCTCAAAGCGCGAGCGCAGTACATGCTTGCCCTTGCCGGAGATCAGTTCGTCGTTCTTGGGAGTGACACCATCGGGCCCGTATTTGGGCACTGTCTGCTCCGTACGGTAGGTGTACTGATATCTTTCACGGAGTGAAAAGGTAAACCGGCCTATGTTGTAATTGCCTGTCACACTGAAAAATCCTCTGTGCTTGGGCTGCCAGAACGGAGGGATGAGATTGCCTTTACGTGTCTCGTCCCAGGGGGTGTGCTCATATATAAACGTATACCCTGCGTTCATCTTCAGGTATGGAAGCACCCTATAGTCAAGTCCTGCCGAAAGCCCCCATCGGTCTGTACCTGACAGTCCGTCCTGGGTACGGTATTCGGCTTCGGCAAATACATTGAGCCCTGTAGTGGCCTTAAACTTGATTTCGGCAGATGTCCACAGGCTTTGTGCCTGTGCGGCAGTAAACGCCATGCATGCCACCGCAGCGAGCAATAGTTTTTTCATTTGTGATTTTTGCATTGTTATTTGTCTTTAGGTATTTTGAGCATGTTGTCTACGGTGTTGATGCTTCCTTTCCTGTCGCCGTAATATACCTTTAGCATCGCCGTATCCCTAAGAAAGTCGACAGCGCCTACCTCTACGTCTATTATGTCAAGCCCCAGGCGGTCTTTCAGGTCCTTGAGCAGTTCGTCCCGGCAATCAGGTTTTATGAGGTCGATACGGTCATACACCACAAGCTTTTCAGACCTCGATTTAAGGTATGGTATGTTCTCGCACAGGCGTATGCATATGATGAATATTACGTTTGTGAGCAAGAGCTCTCCATAGCTCAATGTCACGGCCAGGGCGTTTATGACCGATACGGCTATTATGACGAACAGGTATGTCATTTCCCGGACCGACATGGATTCTGTCCTGTAGCGTATGATGCCGAATATCGCAAACAGGCCAAGGGCGAAACCGACCTTTATCTTTACGCTCCCCAAAAGATAGATGAGGAAAAATATGCTCACACTTATGAGCGCAAATGTAAAATAGTAGTCACGGCGCTGGCTCTTGGGGTAATACAGCTTCTGGATTATTATCCATATGAACACACTGTTGAACAGGAAACGCAACAGCAGTGCTCCCATGTCTCCCGCGTTTGCCACCGGTGTGTCAAAGATTTCGATTTCGTCCATTTTTTAGGAATGTGATGAGATTGTTTATTATTGCTTATATTCTTGTTTCAGGTATGTGATACGAACAGGGATTCATTTCCGGTCACTATCCTTGTCAGCCGGTTGACCATCATGATCCTTGGCTTGAACCGGTTCTTCTTTAAGGCATCATCTGTCAGTGCCATGCCTATGCAGTATTTGCTGAACTTGGCAGGATGTATGCGTAACGTGCGCAGCATCGATGTGACAGGCGAGGCTGCCATACCGTCTCTCTTTAGCTCAATAATGACAAGGTCGTCGAGGCTGCAAGCCTTGCCGCTGACAATATTATGGAATCTCAGGTCGGAATCGATTGTTAGCCGTTCGGTCATCTGGCGGTTGACTAGGGTTATTCGCCGGAAACGGTTTTCCAACCTTCGGGAAAGGTGGCTGAACTTGTACGCCGAATTGCTTCCGATGAATTCGGCATAGCCGACATCATCGCCACCCGACCATTCAATGCGTTTCTTGGCCGTGCGCCCCTTGTTGTTCTTTTTCTTGATTTCGAGGAACGCCGTGCCGGAATTTTCATATTTGCGCACGCGTATCTTCTGCCTCCGTTTCCGCCCATGAAGATGCTCCATATACATATGGCAGTCGGGAGTGTCGAAATACATTGTATAATATGGCATATTGGTGCGGGAATCTATGGTCTGCACCATGTATTCAGAATTTGCCATGCTTAATAGCCTTGCCAGCACTGATTTTGTTGTGACATATTTGGTGTCGACACGGTTCATGAGCCTCACTTTCTTCATTTCCTGAAGAGAAATAGGATCATATAGGTCCAAGATGCCGTCTATAACGCCGACATCGCCTATAATGGATTCACAACAAGGTAAAGTTTCAGTTACTTTCATGGCTTAAATAGTTCTCCAAAGATACGCCAAATGTATATCAATTCAAAATATAACAGGCTTTTTATGGTGCAATATATAATTCGGATTGATTTTAATTTGCTGGCATTCGGGTAATGCCTATCTTTGCCGGATGAAAAGTGCGACAACACGGCCGGACATCGGCAGGCAATCCAACATTGAGCTGCTACGGATAGTGAGCATGATGATGGTGCTTGCCGTACATATTGACGGGGCTTCATTGGGCCTTCCTGAATCTGTAACTTCATCAAGGGATGTGTGGCGTCTCGTGGTGGAGGCATTAGCCATAGTCGGTGTCAACTGTTTCACCATGATTTCAGGCTATTTTGGCATAAAGCTGTCTCTGAAGAATGTCATCTCGTTTATATTCCAGTGCGTATTCTATTCTGTGGGGATTTATACCGCTTTCGGGATAGCATTTCCAAGCCATTTCTCATGGAGCGGATGGCTGGAAAGCTGGATGGTGCTGACACATACCGACCTGTGGTATGTGCCTGCCTATTTTTGCCTTATGATAATCAGTCCCATGCTGAATGCCGGAATGGATGCTTTGACCAAAAGGATGTTCACCATAGTGCTCTGCCTGTTTACCGCTGTAAACATATGGGGAGGATGGTGGTGGGGAGGAAGCTTCAACCCAACGGGATACACTGTGATACAGCTTGTATGGGTATACATGATTGCCAGGTACTTACGGATATACTGCATGATTGAGCCTAACAAAAGGAAGCGCACCGCCTTATGGGCATTGGCATCATATGCAGTATCTGTATTCGGTATAGCCGTCTGCGCTGTAAATATGCCTACGCTTAAGGCATATGCGTATAATGCCCCGCTTGTAATAACCGCTACGGTGGCTCTGTTTGCATTTTTCCTATGCCTGGATATAAGGTCACATACTGTCAATTATATTGCCAAATCAGCATTTGCCGTATATCTTTTACATAAAGCGCCGATAGTATGGGGAAACGCCATGAAACCGGCTGTAGTCTATTTATGGGAAAGCCTACCGCTTGCGGCATTCACCTTTGCCGCGATAGGCTTGATGGCTGGTATCTATGTTCTAGCAATGGCTATTGACGCATTACGTAGGATGATGTCAGATAAGATATTTAGCTACAGGGTATAAAAAAGCCGGGATACTAGATACGGTATCCCGGCAACATTAAATTCATCGGTTGTCCAATCAGCGCTTACCGGCGTTGCAGACCTGTCTGTTACGGCAATCCTTGTTGCATTTGTGGTGACCTTTCCCTTTCATCTTTCCGTGGAACGAGTCAACAAAACTATTCTCAAGGAACTGTGTGTACTGTTCTGGAGTAAGGATTGTTTTAAGGCCTTTCAGATAATCTAGGCGTACAGCCTTCATTTTGGCACGGCGCTCCTCACGCGACACCTTTGATTTCTTCTGTTTGCCATCGCATGCCTGACGGCATTCCTTACGCGCCTTGCCGCATTCATTGTAGCACTTTTCATTGAGTTTGCTTATATTTGCCTGCTGGTCTGCTGTCAATGTAATGCCGTCAAACATCTTCTGCATACGGCATTCTTTTGCGGATGGCCTGTTGTTTACACATACGTTCCCAGACACACAACATTCTACCTGTCCTTTATTACCATCAGTCTGAGCAAAAGCATTGAACGATGTGGCCGACATTGCAAAAACTGCTAAAGCCAAAATAGTTTTCTTCATAATTACAAATTTATTGGCCCAAGCCGAAAACCCGGTGCATATGTTAAATTGGGCAGTTAGAAGTGTTAAATTTTTAGGCGTAGAGTTTGAC
>VSPW01000157.1 GCA_009775535.1 Muribaculaceae bacterium | reverse complement strand
TTTTTTGAGAAGTATAATGTATTTTCACCAAAGATGATTGATGGCATAATTAGAAAATTAAAGTCATATGACCGGGAAGAGGCCCATAAGGCTTTGTCAGACCCAGAAGAGATGAAACGTATGGTTGAACGTTATTTTAATTGTTGAATCCATTAGCTTTGACATAAACATATTGGGCTGCGCCATTGTGGACGCAGCCCAATATGTTTATGCCATGCATTTATTATTTAACCAGAACTTTAAAAACATCAGTTACTGTATCTATAATATAAATACCAGGATTTACATTTATATGTATATCAGAGGTGACGTTAGCATTGAATGTGGTGAGCCCATCAGGTGTATAGACCTTTATTTTCCTTCCGTTTGCACCACAGATAATAATACATCCATTCTTTGTTGTTATAGTCAGGTTGTCTGAAGAAATATCATCTATACCAGATGTTGTAGATACTGTTACTTCATTTGAAGGGGCTGATTCTCCGGTTGAATATAGAGCTGTAACATTATATGTATGGTATTGGTCGGAAACGGGGCAAATATCGGTATGGATGGTTGACGATATGGGGTGTACATTGATTCTTTCTTTATTTCTGTAAACGTTATATCCTTTGAGCTCCAGTGATTTATGAGGATTGGACATTTTGAATGATATATCATCCACTAGAAATGCGTATCTGTCGTCGGATGTACAACGTATTGCAAAATACTTAGCGCCTTCTGGAAGGTTGTATCTGTATTCCGTCCATTCTGTAGGAACTTCTGATACAGAATTAATTAGTTTGAATTCAGGAATGGAAGTTCCAGAGGTGGAATACAATATCTCGAATGATTCAAGTCCATAGTCAGATATTACGCTTTTTGCAAAGAATGATATTTCTTGCTCTTCTCCTGTAAGGAGTGGCGATATAAGCCAATCATCGTTTGCTGATCTGATTGATGCTGTGGATAGGAAGCATTGTTCACTTCCATTGTGTCCTTTCCATCTATTCATTACCGATTCAGGGACTCCGGCTTTATTGGCATTGAAGACAATGAAGGCTGTTGCCGTGTTGGCATTAGGGAAGGAAAGGGCTTTTCCTGCAGTCTGGATTACATAGTTTGTTGCGCCATCATTGTCAATTGTTGTCCATAGGCCTATATTGTCAATATCCACTTGTGATGATTCAAGTCCGGAAGAAAAAGCTGTATATGATTCAATATCATCTGATTTGTTGATATTTTCGCGGATTATGGTTGGAGCATTCCATGAAAGAAGGATCGAATTATTGTCTGATTTGGCAGAAAGGTTTGTGGCAACAGGGAAATCAAGTTGAATAATATCAACAGAGGTTGAGGTGGTGGTGTTGTTAGACAGATCCGAATCGTTTAAACAGTTTACAACCGCATGGTATTCAATGGATTCATAGACAGATGGGACTCTATCTTCAAATTTTATTGAAACTCTAGCTTGTGGAGCAATGCCATCGGTCATTGTAATAGTTTTTATCTTTGTACCATTTCTGTACAGATCGACAGAGAATTCGCTGGGATTGGTTGATCCGTTGTTTTGGACAGAGACATTAATTTCAAAAGGCACATCAGGATTGGCATGGTTCGGTGCAGATATGCTTTTAGCATATAAATCGATCGCATTTTGATTATCAATACACAGGTTATCAATAGCAAGCAGATATTCGACTGGTTGGTAGCGAAGGCATAACTGAATATTTTTACCTATGTATTGATTCAATGGGACAGTCGCATTGGTCCAAGTATAAGGATTGCCTTCACCGATACATACATCTTGTATTTTTTCAAATCCAGAGCCTGAATCAACTAAAATTTCAATTACGTATTCGGCATTCTCAATGCAATAATACCAGAAGGAAAATACGGGATTATCAACGGATATTGCAATTTTTCCGGTTGTCATAGAGCCGATTGATCTTATGGTACCATCATAAAAAAGGTATTTGCCGTCACCATCCTGATCTTGTATTTCATCTTTCAATACCCATTTTGAGTAGGAGCTGGATGAGGACATGAATAATGGAGACAGTTCGTTCCCTCCAAATGTTTCATGATAAGGCAACTGTAGCGGTTTCCCTACGGGTATGTATGTTGTTTGGGTGATAATATTATCCGTAACACCGCATGTTGTTTCGGAAAATATTAGGTATGATACAAATTTTTGAGGTTCGTTCTCAGGGTCGATAGCATAGAATGTATGGCTTGTACCTTTTATCCCACGGTTTACTATAGAAAGATTTACTCCGCTCATCCTATGACCGATCATATATGAAACGAGTTCTGGATTTATTGGGTTACCATCAATATCAGTTTTTGGGGCGTCCCAAGTCATTGTGACTTCTCCAAGGTTTGAAGTCTCCATAATCTTAACATTTGATGGAGGTGCAGGATAGTTTATGCCTATATATGCAGTAGCGGCAATTTCATGTCCGTTTCCGTATGAATTGGCTGCAAGGGCGGAATATGTATGGTATCCGCTTGTGTTAGGGTAATCTGTATATATTATTGTATTTCCTGGCAATACGTCAGATAATATTTTTATTTGTTCCCCATTGCGGAATAGTATAACCTGTTTTATTGAATTAATGTTATTTCCTGATAAGTCAATTCTAGGTGCGGTTATTTTTATTTCAGCAGATATATTCCCTCCATAGTCTGGTGTTATGGCAATTTCAGGCCTTTCCGGAGAATTTATGTCTGCACCAGATGATATTTCAATGTCATCTAAACATAGACCATATGCATTTGTATCGCTGCATCCATGTATCGCTATATAATGTATGCCAGTCCGTTCTGGTGTTATTTTTATATCGATTAGCTTTTTCTCACCGTTTGTTATATATGTTTTTCCAATTAATGTATTAGACAGTCCGGATATGGTTGGCTCATATCCCATTTTTATACTGAATGCTTCAGGAAATGTTTCGCCTCTTTGCCACATTTTGCATTTAAAACGGTATGTCTTATTTTTTTCCAGCATTATTGGACGCGTGATAAAATAATCATCAGATGGTAATGTCTGGTTGAATGGACATAGTGCACAACCTTGGTTATTCCAATATAGCCATTCGCTACTATCGTTGTTTGCATTTATGGTAGAGAATGAATTAAAGCCATCAACAGTTGCGAAATTTTCTGAATAAGGAGGTATTATAGCGCTTTCTGGTGCAGTTGGAGATGTAACGGTGACGGTGATTTCAGATACAGGGCCGTTGCCTTTAGAATTTGCCACGTATACAGTTATGGTATGATTGCCCGTTTCGTTGAAAGTAATAGTCTGGTTTATTTTCGCTCCATATGACGTTTCACCTTGGCTTAGGATAGTTTCACCTGATTTTATATAATATGTCAATGTTTCGTTTGGCGATGTGCCTCCTATCGTTTTTGTCGGAGCAGAGAACGAAACAGTTCCGGATAGAGAATTTTCATTGAAATTGGCAATTAATCCTGTCACTGCTGCTGGTAGATTAGGATCAAGTGCTGGTGATGCAACATACATACCGGCCAATTCTTCGTCTCCGTCCATGTTATATAGCAAAGTGGCAGAAGCATCATTTGTGTCAACGGAATAAAGGGCAGAGCCATCCGGATTGCATGTTGCTACATAAAAGATTCCTGTAGAAGGGTCAATTGCCCCTGATGTTGAGTTTTCAGATTTAAGTCCGGTCTCTCCTATTATAGAGTATGCACCTGTGGATTTATCAAATGTATATAGTTTACCTGAATAACCGATTGCGTATAATTTGCCGGAAGCATCTATGGCACAAGCAATCCAGGCATCGTTTATTTCGCATATTACGCTACGTTCAATTTTGTCAGTGTCAAGCTTCCCGAATACATATCCATCGGATGAATCGTTGTAAAAGCATCCGTATACAGAACCATCGGCTTCACAATATGCCATATCTGTGGCAATTATCGTTTCATCGCCGAAAGAAGCGACTATTTGGGACCAATCTGAAGTTGAAAATGCTGTACATTCAATCCATAGGAATCCTCCAAAGTCTTGGTAATTGGTGCACCAATATGCATTTTCTCCAATAAAAGAAGCCCCACCATTTGCATTAAAACCAAAACCTGATTTAATTAAAGTAAAAGAGTATTCATCTGGAGAAAAAGAGTAAATCCCATATTTTTGACCAGTATCCCAAGATGTACTGTTTATTATTGAAGCATAAATTATAGGAGAAGATCCATTCTGTATTTTAGGACTTTGATTCTTCTTTATCGTCTTTGCCTGTTTTGAGGTTGGTATCGGTTGTGTGTTGTTGTTTGATGTAATCCGCCATGAGTGGTCTGGGGCAGACATTCGTTGCTCAAAATTTATTTTTTTGTGTATGTTCGATTGTCGTGGCGTTGTTCCATTTGCGGTATATATAGATAGGGTAATGCCTACTATTATTGCCGAAATTTTTGAAAAAATGTGGTCCATAATAAAATTTTAATATTGCATAAGATGCATGTGATTGAATATGTAAATATTTGGAATTTGGAATAGATGCATGTATTATTTATGGC
>VSPW01000156.1 GCA_009775535.1 Muribaculaceae bacterium | reverse complement strand
GGCTGATCCCCGCAAACGAAAGTTTTGACCCGATATTAGTAACTCCTGATAGAAGGATTGAAATATGGGGAGTGGTAACATATACCATTAAGCGCATTAGGCGGGAACGTCATACACGTAACCATTAAGTCTCACACAAAAATGGTTGGACTTATTGACTGCAACAATTTTTTTGTATCGTGTGAACGGGTTTTTAATCCAGGCCTCATGCGAAAACCAGTCATTGTATTAAGCAACAATGATGGTTGTGCCGTGGCGTTATCAGAAGAGGCGAAAGCATTGGGAATAAAACGAGGAGACCCATACTTCAAGATACGCCACATATGTGACAGCAATCTTGTGACCGTCTATTCAGGAAACCATAAATTATACAGTGACATGTCTTCTCGAGTAATGGCCACATTGGCGTCGCTGACATCCAATATCGAAGTATATTCTGTTGACGAGGCTTTTTTTGATTTAGGAAATATGACAGACGGCCACATTGAAGACAAAGGAAGGTTTATCGTCAAGAAAATACGGCGTGATACAGGAATACCGACTTCCATGGGGATTGCACATACAAAGACACTAGCTAAAATTGCAGCCCGTTTCGCAAAGCGATATCATGGCTACAGATGTGTATGCCTAATAGACGATGACAATAAACGGCGCAAAGCACTATCGCTCACCCCTATTGAAAATGTATGGGGAATTGGACGCAAACTGGGAAAGAAACTGCCAGCAACAGGTGTCATGACGGCCCTTGATTTTGCTGATATACCATACAGCACCAT
Source organism: Muribaculaceae bacterium (assembly GCA_009775535.1). GTDB lineage: Bacteria > Bacteroidota > Bacteroidia > Bacteroidales > Muribaculaceae > CAG-873. The sequence continues at coordinate 3,766 of VSPW01000156.1, read as the reverse complement.
ACATAAGGAATTCAATATCACAACAGAAAGGACATGGCGTGAACTAAACGGTGAACCATGCGTAGATATGACCCCAGAAGAGACAGAAAAAAAGCAAATATGCTGTTCACGCTCATTCGGGGAAATGATAAAGACACTGGATGGATTAACAAAAGCCATTGCGACATTCACCACTATTGCTGCCAGAAAACTAAGGAAACAAAATTCCTGTGCATCTGCAATATCAGTATTCATACAAAGCAACCGCTTCCGAAATGACATGGAACAGTATTCCAACTCAGCCATACGTATTATGGAAGAATCCACAGCAGACACCTCCATGCTTCTTAATGCGGCAATCAAAGCATTGGAAAGCATATTCCGTCATGGAATTTCATATAAACGTGCAGGAGTTATCTTATCTGGAATCGTAAATGACACATTGGTACAGCCATCCCTATTCATTTCCCAGGATAAGCGCGAAAGGCGCAATAACCTGATGAAAATCATAGACACCATAAATGCGTCATCTGCCACTCATGACACAATACATATTGCGAGCTATGAACCAGTTTCACAACTCGCCAGACATGAACATTCATCACGGCTTTATACAACATCAATAAAAGACGTGATAAAAATAAAATAAACAATGGATAACATGAATTTCTTATCACGCCTTTCAGAACGCACCGGATTACCAGCTGCAGAAACAGAAAAGATGGTGAATGCACTAAGCGCAATAATAGCCGAAAAATGTTCTGCTCTCGACTGTGTGGCAATACCTTCATTTGGGACTTTCATTCCGCAAAAACATGATGAGACAATCATAACAGACCATACGACCGGAAGCAGATTGCTACTGCCTCCAGAAATTGTATTGACCTTTAAACAAAGCGCATCATTACGCAAAAAATTAGAAAAATGAACAATACAATAACATTACCGCATCTCATCGAATCCATCGCCAAGGAAACAGGCGTGACAAGCGAAACAGCCGAAAAGTTTGTAAGTGAATTCTTTGATATAATTACTGAATCCCTGTGTATTGACAAAACAGTGTCAATTGACGGAATCGGCCAGTTTCTATGTCTGGACAAAAATTCAATATCAATACAATATATACCTGATAAAAAGATTGCCGCCACAATAAACGAACCATTCGCAGCGTTTGAGCCGGTCGAACTAGCCGATGACGTGACGGATGAAACCTTATGTCCAACGTCAGAACAAGATACTGATGACGTTAAAACCATGCCAGAAATTGAAAACGTAAAAACGAATGAGGCCTCAATTCCAAAAGAAGATTTACCAGAAAAGCCATCAGATTCCGATGTGATTTCAGATGACAGGAATACACCAGAACTTCAACATAATATACAGCCTGATATAGACTTAAAACAAGACAATATTTATATCAATCAAAAGACTTATAATGATGATGATACTGGAAATATTATCTACCATACACGCGGATGGCCAATTGTCATAGGCGTAATTGTCGGATTCATCACAGGTGCAATAATTGGATTCCTGATGCATGATTCAATAAATGAAATGATTACAAGGAAAGACGTACAACCTCAAGATTCCTCAATCACAAAGCCATCTGATGCCATCGACACCGTGGCCGTTATACTCGTAAATCCTACAGATACCATATCAAATGCCATTGACTCCACACCAATTCCATCGGACAATTACATACAGGCTACATATGATACCGTATCTACCAACAGATTTCTGGCAACAATGGCGCGAGAGCATTACGGAGTGATGGAATTCTGGATTTACATATTTGAAGAAAACAAAGATATACTTCCTTCCAATCCAAACCGGATAACGCCTGGAACACGTGTTTTAATACCGCAAATTGATAAATATGTAAAAGGTACTGACCTTAATAAAGCTCGTTCAGATGCCCAGAAACGCATATTGGAACTGGAACAGGAACTACGGGAAAATCATAATTCTCGTTAACAGTTAAGGGTGATAAGGGATTGATAGACAAATTTAACAATCTGCATTCACATTTTAGTTGTTATAATACTAATTTTGTACTTAAAATAGTCCATATATGGGTTAATACCCGATCAATCATAAATCAAATAACTTCAAAATATACCCTAACAACCTATTTATGAGCGAAACGATAAATATACGGGAACTTAATAGTCTCGTCGCAGGTAAAAGCGATTTTATCAATCTCATCACAAGAGGTATGGATCAGACCATTGTCGGCCAGAAGCACCTCATAGAATCCCTACTGATAGCCCTTTTGTCCAACGGTCATGTACTTCTAGAAGGCGTACCTGGATTGGCCAAGACATTGGCTATTAAAACACTTGCACAGCTCATCGATGCAAAATATAGCCGTATCCAATTTACTCCAGACCTTTTGCCCGCCGATGTAATCGGAACAATGGTCTATAGCGTACAAAAAGAACAGTTCCAGGTAAAGAAAGGACCTATATTTGCAAATTTTGTACTTGCCGATGAAATAAACCGTGCACCGGCCAAAGTACAGAGTGCCCTACTTGAATCCATGCAGGAACGTCAGGTCACAATCGGCGAAAACACATTCGCACTTGATGAGCCATTCCTGGTAATGGCGACACAGAACCCTATCGAACAAGAAGGGACATATCCGCTGCCGGAAGCACAAGTAGACCGTTTCCTTATGAAGGTGGTAATCGGATACCCGACCAAGGAAGAAGAAAAGATAATAATCCGGCAAAATATAGCCAGGGAAAAGACCCGTATACAGCCATTACTGAAACCGGAAGAAATAATCGAAGCCCAACAAATCGTAGAGCAGATCTACGTTGATGAAAAAATCGAACGATATATAGTTGACATCGTGTTCGCCACCCGCTATCCGGCAGAATACGGACTCGAAGACCTTACTAGTATAATCGCCTTCGGTGCATCACCACGTGCATCCATAAGCCTGGCTCGTGCGGCACGCGCCTATGCATTCCTGCGCCAGCGCGGATACGTTATCCCGGAAGATGTATTGGCGGTATGCCACGATGTACTCCGTCACCGTATCGGTGTAACCTATGAGGCTGAGGCCAATAACATAACTACCGATGAGATAATTACCGAAATCCTAGATAAGGTACAAGTCCCATAAAAAATATTTGCGGATGGACGCTAAAGAACTGCTCAAGCAAGTTCGCAAGATTGAAATCAAGACCCGCGGACTGTCGCAAAATATCTTTGCAGGTGAATACCATTCAGCCTTCAAGGGACGTGGCATGATGTTTTCCGAAGTACGCGAATACCAATATGGAGACGACATACGCGACATTGACTGGAACGTCACTGCACGCCACAATCATCCCTACGTGAAAGTATACGAAGAAGAGCGCGAGCTTACTGTTATGCTTCTCGTAGATATAAGTGGCAGCAGTGATTTCGGCGCGGTCGGTGTGGAAAAGAGGCAGATGATTGCAGAAATAGCAGCTACACTGGCTTTTTCTGCTACTTCAAACAATGACAAGATAGGTGCTATATTTTTCACCGACCGGATCGAGAAATTCATACCTCCACGTAAAGGAAAGCATCAGATATTGTTGATTATCCGTGAACTTCTCGACAATAAGCCTCAAAGCCGTGGGACTGACATCGCTATGGCATTACGATATTTCTCCGATGCGCAAAAAAAGAAATGTGCCGCATTTGTTATAAGTGACTTTATAGCAAACGCCGACTACAAACAGGCGCTTACCATAGCCCGAGACAACCACGCCATTATGGCGCTCCAGGTATACGACCGACGAGA
>VSPW01000155.1 GCA_009775535.1 Muribaculaceae bacterium | reverse complement strand
TATACTCTACGCCACGTGGATTTGTATCTCTATAAAGAGCCTCATCAAATGATTCGCCAAAGAGCTTGCGTGCTTTTGCGACTTCCTTCTCTATCTTGTCATCAATTTTTGCAATCTCCTCTTCAATAAGGACATCGGCACGGTAGCGCTTCTTGGAGTCACGGTTATCAATAAGAGGATCATTGAAAGCATCTACGTGGCCTGACGCCTTCCATATAGTAGGATGCATGAAAATGGCGGAATCAATGCCCACAATGTTTTCATGCAAAAGCGTCATGGCATCCCACCAGTAACGCTTTATATTATTTTTAAGCTCTACACCGTTCTGTCCATAGTCATAGACAGCAGAAAGCCCATCATAGATTTCTGAGGATTGAAAAACAAAACCGTATTCCTTGGCGTGTGAAACGATTTTTTTGAAAACATCTTCTTGTTGTGCCATAGAAGTAATGAATAGTAATATAATTAAAATTATACATACGTGCATGGCATCGTTGCTGGATTGCAACGCACACTGCATACATTTAAGCTACAAAGTTAGCAAAATTCCCCTAATATCCAATCCGCTATAACATTATTTACCTATCTTACCCTTAATTGCGCCTTTAAAATATATACGTGTGACCGCCCTTACCTTACCGCTCAAAGCAATCACAGCAACCATTGTAGGTAATGCCATCAATGCATAAAAAAGATCGCACATGCCAACAGCCGCCTCCAGGGGAACTACTGCGAATACAACCAATGACAGAATAAAGGCATACACATACCACCGTGCACGTTTTGTCCCAAAAAGGTAGGTAGCACAGCTACTGCCATAATATGAATACGAAAACATCGAAGACATGGCAAAACAGATAACAACCATCATCAACAGATATTCCCCTCCGGGAATTGCTGAACTGAAAGCAGACATGGCAACCTCCAGTCCTTTCACACCCTCTACTTCAATATTGCCGCACAACAGTATCGCAATTGCGGTAAGCGTACACACAAGGCCTGAATCAATAGCAGGGCCAAGCATAGCCACCAACCCCTCCCGCACAGGGTTGATATTCCGCGAAGCTCCATGCATTATGGATGCTGTGCCAATACCGGCATCATTGACCAACGCAGCCCTACGTGCACCGATTATAGCAATCCCGGCAAAAGCCCCGAATCCAGCCTTCAAATTGAAGGCTTCAGAAAATATGCGCACGATTACAGTATGCACGCCGCCAAAATTGGAAATGATTATATACAGTACCATAAGGAAATATATCCCAACCATAAATGGCACAAGCAATGATGCAACTTTTGCAATACGCCTAATTCCACCAAGTACAACAACCGCAACAACCAATGCTATGATCAATCCGACCATAACTTTTAACGACATAAGATTTTCAAATCCAGTAATATTTGATACAAACGTCAACAAACCGCTCCCCTCTACCCATTTGGGTGTGGTAAACGTTGCAATTAATGCCTCTGTAAGCTGATTGGCATTCATAATGCACATTGTACCAAACATGCCTGCAATTGCAAAGAACACAGCAAACGGCCTCCACTTATGACCAAGCCCTTTTTCTATAATGTACATCGTACCGCCGCGCTGTTGACCGGCATCATCCGCTCCCCTGTACATAATGGACAGCACGCCTTCATGGTATTTTGTAGCCATACCGACTACCGCACTCACCCACATCCAGAAAATAGCCCCAGGTCCACCCATTACAAGAGCAATGGCAACCCCAGCGATATTACCCAAACCGATTGTAGCAGCAACCACTGATGCCAAGGCCTGGGCTGAAGTTATCTGCCCCTTCCCGACGTCATCCCCTGACCGGAGAGCCTTTACAGCATGAGGCAACCGGCGCAACGACACCATCGAAGATGAGACAAAAAGATATATACCTCCCCCTATAAGCAAAAAGAATAACGGATAGCCACAAAGCCAATCCGCGACAGATGTAAGAGCTTTGACAATTGAAATTTCACACAACATATTCAACCTACATATACTTACTTTATTAATGCAATTCTTCTGTAAAGATACGAAATAATTATAGACATGAAAACAAACGTCTTTGAGGCAACTATAAAATTATCGCGGCTGTGCCTTGGACACAGCCGCGATGGGATAAGGATATTGGAATTCAAAAGCGAACTCTACTGTTGGAGCTTGAAGTTAATCGGTAGTGTATAGAATACACGCACTGTCTGTCCATTCTGCTTGCCAGGTATGAACTTAGGCAACTTCGACACTACGCGCTTAGCTTCCTTGTCAAGGGCTGGGTGCTTGCCACGGGCCACTGTAACCTGTGATACTGTGCCGTCACGTTCAACAACGAAACGTATCGTAACACGACCAGAAACACCTTCTTCCGCTGCCTGCACAGGATAAACAAGGTTATCACCAATGAACTTGTAAAGGGCGGCATCACCACCTGGGAAAGTAGGCATCTGCTCTACCGCATCGAAAATCTTTTCAGGCTCTACCTTTACCGGTTCCTCGACAACAATAACATCTTTTTTCATCTGATCCTGAGATGTGAAGTCCTCTGCACCCTCAGCAACGTTCTTGATAGAGATTTTACTGTCATCTTCTTTGATCTTCTCCTGATCCTGCATTTTTTTATCTTCATCGACTACGTCAACGATCACAGCCTCTGTAAGGAGCTGCTGCTTGACATCTTCTTCAATCTGCTGGATTTCAGGTTCTGGCTCGGGAATATCAATCTGCTCCATTACATCCTCTTCTTCTTGAACGTCCTCAACATCCATATTTGTGAGTTCGACATCAACGGTAGCCACCGTTTCAGCCTCCTCTGGAGTTGCAAATACGCCCTTCATATAGAGAATCAAGAAAGTCAGAATAATTGCGAGGGCGATGATCACGATGATCATTGCACGGTTGTGACGCTTCACAGAACCGCAACGCATTTCATATGCACCGAACTCCTTGTTCTTGCCTTCAAATACAATGTCGCGCCACTCTTTTGATGAAAGATCTACATCTTTTGCCATAATTCTTTCTGCTTTAATGGGTTAATAAATCTATCACCTTGAGTTACGGATGAATCTCTTTATACTTATTAATAAGCATTGAGTCGACACGGTTAGGATGCTCGATGTTATAACGGGAAATCTGATTGATCTGCATCTCATCGATTGCATAAATCAGGGCTTCGTATGTAGCATCAGGTCCTGGCTTGATAAGCACAGTAGGACGGTCCTTTATCAAGGAGTCTGTACTGTTCTTGCGGGCAAGGCTGTCAAACTGCTGCTTGGGGAGCTTGCCATCACGCCAATCCTGCTTGAGTGCGTTATAGTTTTCAAGCACTGTCTTGTTCTTGTCAGCCAAGATAGCGCGGATACCCGCAGCTTTCTTATTGACATTTCCTACAAAAGCTTCCTCTTTCAAAAAATCTTGTGTAGCGAACGTTGTGTCGGGGGCGCCAAAGTAGTAATAAATCATATGCTTCACCTTGCCTGTTTTCGGATCTTCAAGGACGGGTTTACCGTTCTCATCGCGTTCTGTATCCAAAATCATGGTGATTGCGCTTGATTTGTCTACCTGGGTACGGTCCTGTTCTGTCACCTGATTGCTGTTGGTAGGCAGGATGATAGGCAAAGTCTGTGACTTGATCATCGTTGTACACAACATAAAGAAGGTGATAAGGAGCATGTTCATGTCAACCATCGGAGTAAAGTCCACATGGATTGACATCTTTTTCTGGGCGCCTTTTTTCTTGCCGCCCTTATCGGATTGCTCAATTTGTGCCATAGTGTACTTTACATTATTGGGTTGGTTCGTCTTCTGATTTCAAAGCAGTCATAAGGGTGAACTTGTTGAGGTTCATTGTCTGAAGGTTGTCAAACACATCTTCGACAATAGATACCGGCGTGTTCTTGTCAGCCTTTACCGCAATAGCCTTACCAGTACGAAGAGCACCTTTAAGGTCATTGAGGGCTGCTGTCTTTGATTCATCACCTGAAAACTTGTCAAGAAGGTCCTTATGCGAACTGTCAGATACTCTGCTGATTGCTTCAAACCATATCTGAAGGTCATTTAGCGTACCAAAACGTTCCTTATTACGGGCTGGATTGCCCTTATCATAAGGGATACCGACTGTATTGCTAGCAATCTCAGTCTGCAATTTATCGCGTTCGCTCTGCGAAATAGCAGGATTCAGGAGCGCTTTCAGGTTCTCAAATGGAACGCCAAACATGTTAAGCTGCATAAATACAGCTTTTTCAGCGGGAGTGAGGTTAAGATCTTTGCCTCTTTTTTCTTTGTAGATTTCTTCAGCCTTTTCAAGCATCAACAGACGCAGACGCTCTGTTGGAATAAGTGTCGAGTCAGCTGAACCCGTGAATGATATAAACACCTTGCCTTCCGCTTCGGGGCCGGCCTTTTCATCTTCGCCTGAAATAAGGATAGTGACAAGGTTTTCCATCGGCACTTTTTCCTCAGACACTGAAGACGGGGTTACCACGGTCGTGGGTTCCTTCGCGAGGAAGGTTGAAGTCAACATGAAGAAAGTAAGCAAAAGAACGGTCACGTCACTCATCGCGGTCATGTCGATGAGAGTGCTCTTTCTTTTAATTTTTACTTTTCCCATATTTACCTTTAATTAAATTTGTTTGTTGTTTTAACTT
>VSPW01000154.1 GCA_009775535.1 Muribaculaceae bacterium | reverse complement strand
CTCTTCAGCAGACTTCAAATTCAGTCTACGTAAGGAAGACATCGATAAGGACGAAGTTGGCCCTGCCTCCAAAAGATGATTTTATCTTGTTTTTGACCAAGCGTTTTGAGGCTTAAGGCCTATTCTGTGCAAATTAAGCTTTTTATAATTCATATGAGTTGATTATTAGTGTTTTATGTGTCGCTGATTAAGACTATTTCCAATCTGTTTAAGTAGGCTGGGCCACACATTTTGGCCTAATTTTGCAATGTGGAAATTTTAAAATCAAAGCATATGAAACATCATTTATTCATCTCGTTGATGCTGGCCGTAACGTTCCAGCTACAAGCCCAGAAAGAACAGGCACTCAATGAAGTTGCCGTTGTCGCATCGCGGACTGTAAATACTACCGATGGTTATGTCTCCAGCCTGCAGGGGGCGGATATAACAAAAGGTAAACCGGTTGTCGATGTCCTCGGTATGCTTCCCGGCATTTCCCGTGAGGGAGGAGGCTTTAAGATTAATGGCCTTGCCGTGAGCGAAATCTACATCGATGGAAATAAACTGTCCGATAAGTCCGAACTCGATAACATCCCCGGCGAAATGATAGACAAGATTCAGGTTAGATACCTAGCAGGAAGCAATCAGAGCTCGGCCCATAGCGGAGGAACGATTATGATTACGCTACGTCGTCCTCCAGAAGGCGGTTATTATGGTAGCGTTAATGTCGATGCCGGTTGGCATCGCACATGCAATTTTGCCAACGGAGGGGTAGGGGGAATGTTCAATTACCGCTACAAATGATTTAGCCTATATGATAATATCCGATTTTCCGCAGATAAATACCGTGAGACGAGTACACAGGAAGTATTCATCGGTAATGGATATTTGTTTTCAGACGAAGAGTCAAGATGGAATGGGCTTGATTTCAGGAACAGGCTTAGTGTTTCCAGTCAGTTCAGTACAGGGGCAACCCTCGGAGGTGGATATTATGTGGGCACAAACCGTCTGAATCAGAAATCTGTGACTGTGGGCGAAAAAAGCGTTCGTTCATCGGTTGAAAACAGGGATAATGCCATAGCCCAGGAAGCGACCGTAAAATTCACAATGCCATTAAACGGGAATGGCGCTTCTATGGAACTGGCTGCTGACTATTTCAACCGCCACAATACCGGCAAATCCAGCTATTGTATAGATGGCGGTAATGTCGCCAGTAACAAGGAAAAGACCAATCTCGATTTATGGAAATTCTCAGTTGGATTCACATACCCACATAGCCGTAAATTCACATGGCAATTCGGCGCGTCGGCTCAATATATATACTCTCACTATGATCCCATTGAACATGCCGACAACGATAGGTTTCATACAACCGGTATCCCGGCCAACACAAACGGGTTTACCCCCATCATATATGCATCCACAAAAGGTATGGTGTGGAAGCTGCGTTACAATATCGGATTGAATTGGCAATTGAACCGTATAGGATATCATGACCTTGATATGGACAAGAAGAGCCATAACACACAATGGGCACTCAATCCTACAATTCAAGTTATGATGCCGTTTGGCTATCGTCGGCAGCATGCATTGATGCTTAACTATCGGCGGACAATGGGCGATATCCCCTACACAGCCATTTCGCCGATTGTCAGCTGGACAGATGCTTGCAATTATTCTGTAGGAAACCCCGAATTGAAGGCCCAGACAGGCGACATCCTGATGGCAGGGTTATCCCTGTTCATGAACAGGCTAAATATCACCATGCTTTATGCCCATTCACATGACAGGATACATTGGCAGACATTACAGGATGCACACAATCCAGAAGTATTCTATACCAAGCCAGTAAATATTAACGGACAAGGCATGTGGGGCTTGGGAGTGGAATGGATTGGCACACCGGTAAAATGGTGGAGATTCAAACTCTCAGGCCGTATTGAAATAACGCCTGAAGACATCACCCTCTCAGGAGTGCATTATGGCAAGACTCGATTCAGGGAATACTTCTATATCAACAACAACGTTACATTTCCAGGAGGGTGGGGAGGAATGCTGAACGCTAACCTTGAACCCACATACCGGAACTACGACCGGACATATCACGCTGTATACAATATCGGAGGCAGGATTTACAAAACCTTTATGGCAGAGTGCCTGCAGGTAGGCATAGATTTCACCGCTTTTGGCAATCGGCGCAAGCTCGACCGCAGACAAGGGGAGAACACCATCTCATATAAATACACCACTCCTGTACAATATGTCGGACTATCGGTAGTCTGGAATTTTTCTGGAGGCAAAAAGGTAGAAGTGGACATAGTAGAAGGCATCCAAGGCTACCGCGAGACAAAGGACAACCGCTAACCCCATACTCCAATCCACTGCGGCACATACAAATAAAATCAGTCAATTCACCAATAGCAGGGACATAGCCAACAGTCACATCAATCAAAAACATATTATATTGAAAACTTCTCCATATTGATAAACACCATCCAATCGTCTGCAAGCCGCCGATTGAAACCAACGAGCAAGCCGCTATGCATGCCAGTTAAGTGTCCACCTCAGCCAAGGCGTCATCAATACGCCGATTTACAGTAATCGGGTACACCGTCAACTGTCAGGAGTCTCCGGTAATCCCATCCCTCAGACAGGCGTCTGAAGGACGCCGATTCCTAGTAACCATGGTGGGTGTTGCAGAACTCCATTTTTGGCAATACCCTCAAAAATATAGTTATTGAAAAAATCAGTATATTATAAAATTGATTTTCCCGATTCTGGAAGTTCTGCAACACCTTCTCTGGAAGGCCATCCCCTCAGACAGGCGTCTGAAAGACGCCGATTTATAGTAACCGGGGACACCGCAGGTGTCTCCGGAAAACCAAATTATCAGGCCCTGGCGTCTGTAGGACGCCGATTGAAGCCAACAAGGAAACCACAAACCCTCCAAAAAATGTAAAATTAACATTCCTCATCCCCCTAATCCACAACTAAATAAAAAATAATTATAAAAATAATTGCAGAAATACTTGACAAACGTATTCTGAATGTTGTATATTTGCAACATCAAACCACCCAAACACGGCCAAGATGGCAGCGGCAACACCAATAAGTCCGCACCACGACCGGAGCAAGGGAGGCGAGAAATCCGAAGGGGAGGACCTTACAACCCCTCCCGGGGCGCGCCGGCGAAAGCGCCCCGACGCGGCGGGCCTTTGGCAAGCCCCCGCACAAGCCGGTATACGGCCCGCGCCCGCCCGGAGCACGGCCGTTTCCCGGGACAGGCAGCCTTAAGAAAGCCGCCGGGGACGCACAGGCGAACGCGTCCCGCCCCAAAGATGCACCCGGAGCATCACCCGCACGCCCCCTTTGGAAAGGGACGTCAGAAATCCAGGCAAAAAGAGTACATTGACATCGTTGGAAAAAGCTATATCAATACCAGTCGATACCGTTCGACCGCGAAGACCGCTTGTCATATTTCAGGTCAGACAACAGCGCCGACTTCACAGAAATGTGGAAATTATAGCTCTTATAAGGCCCTACAGGGACAAAGCTGGCCGACATAGTGAAGCAATGGAGGTCGCGCGACACATTGCAGTTCATATAAGCCAGTTTATGGGTATCGAAATTGTAGCTTGCCGTGAAAGAGAAGGCCCAGTTTGGGGTAGGGCGGATATTGCCCGAGAAACTCAGGTTCTGCGTTATCCTTCCGTTATACTCAAGCTTATCGTAATTGAACGTCCCGTAGCCGTAATTGATGGAGTAATTCACGCTTAGGCTCCAAGGGCATTCCCATTTCACATATCCGTCCTCATCAAGGACAACATCATCATTATGGTCGTCATCCTTGCCGTTACGGTCATCTCCGCGGAGATTCCCCATAGGATCGTCAGGCATACCGCTGTCCCCGTTGCGGCCATTATTCTTGTTGCGGTCCTTGTCCTTTCCGTTCTTGTTACGCCTGAAAGTGTTGTTGTTGAACGTATATGAAAACGAAGTTCCAGTCGAAGACAGGCGTCCGATGCCCTTGCCGGCACGCCATCGGGGAATATTCACCCTCACAGGCTGTCCCGAAGAATTCAGCTGATATGTATACACATCCCATACCGCCGACAGGTTAAGGTTGAAATTCTTCACCAGGCGGAGCATCAGTGAAGTGTTGATATTGCTCCAGTTTAGAGAGTCCGCCGCGAAATTATAGCTTTGCGACACAGTGAAATTCTCGATTAGCGAAATCTTTTTCTCACCGATCGAGTCATTGTCCGAGCGCACCTTCATCTCGAGGTTATTTGCCAGCGACCAGCTTAACGTCCCCGACTTGCCCTCCGAAGGCACACCGTAGATCGCATTCGGGAATCGTGAGTAGCGCCGAGTCTGCATGACGCCGTTGGCATCCGGATACTGGTACGAACCATAATATCCGAAAAAGCTAGAACCGAAGTCCGGCGCTCCAGAAAACGACACAGTCGGCGTAAGCACGTGGCGGATCATCTTCACCTTGTCTCCCAGGAACGGCAGAGGCTTGAAAAAACCATAGATCTTGGTGTCCAGCGACACCGAAGCGTTGAAGTCCCACACATTATAGAAGCTGTACGAAGTGTCGGCTACCTCCGCGGCGGCGTTCGGGTCCCACTGTTTCCGCACCTTCGATGTATACATCCAGTCATGT
>VSPW01000153.1 GCA_009775535.1 Muribaculaceae bacterium | reverse complement strand
AACCCGCCCAGGAAGGCCTATCTGTATTGCGCATTGATGGCGGCGGCGGGGCACTCAATCCGTGTTCTGCTTATGTCTCCCGGGCTGATGGATATGCCCATAATCCCGGCATCCGCGATAGCTTCATTCGTGATAGGATTATTGGCAGTCCTGCTGTCACCATTGGCAAGGATTCCGGCTGAGACGTTTCTCTTTCCGTCGCTTCTGCCAATGATCCCCGGAATATACGCCTATAGGGCTTTCGGAGGGTTGGCTATGTGTCTTTTCCATACAACCGAGACAGACTTTTATCACTTTTTCTATCTCTTTTCAACCAACGGCCTTGTGTGCCTGTTCATTATCTTCGGAATGGTTGTCGGCGGTACACTTCCGGTCTTCATCCTTAAACGGATTGCTTACAGGGCAACAAGATAATGGTATAAAATAGATAACTTTGCACGGTGATATCATATATTAGGTATTCTGATTAAAATTATGCATTAAATATTGCCTGATGGAATTAAGACAATTACGGTCATTCATAAAACTGGCTGAAAAACTAAACTTCTCCGTGGCCTCGCGTGAGCTATGTCTGACACAAAGCACCCTTTCCCAGCAAATCAAGACACTTGAAGACGAGTTTGGGGCAATGCTATTCATCCGTAACAGCCATAGTGTTGCGCTTACCGAGGCCGGTATGGAGCTGCTTCCTTTTGCCCGCAAGACAGTCGCCGATGCCGAAGAATGCCGCCAGAGGATAATTGATTTGCAGGAGATGCTTGTGGGGGAATTGAATATCGGAGTCACATATTCTTTCAGCCCCATACTCACAGAGACTATATTTACTTTCATGAAAAGGTACAAAGGCGTGAAACTAAACATATTTTACAAGCCTATGGCCGATCTGATGGATATGCTGCGGCTGCGTGAGGTCGACTTTGTACTTGCCTTCAGGCCGTCGACGCCGGCCGCCAATATCGAATCCCACGTTTTATTCCAGAACTATCTTGCCGCAATCGTAAGCGACAGCCACCCATTGGCATCAAAAGGAAGCATTTCCCTTGATGAGCTTGCCAGATACAATTTGGCCCTGCCGTCAAAAGGCCTGCAGGCACGCAACGCTCTCGAAAAAATCCTTGAACGTTATCCGCACGACCTTGATATCCGCATAGAGCTCAACGACCCCAACATCTTGCTTAACCTCATACGCAACAGCAATCTTGTCACAGTCTTGGCCGAGGCGTCAGTTCACAATCAGCCGGGTGTAAGGGCTATTCCGTTGGATCTTCCCGAAAATGAGATGACCGGATGTGTCAACACCCTTGCCGGATCATACCACAAAAAATCAATTTGCGAATTTGTAAAATTACTAAGCGAGTCTGTTGCAGTAAAGGAAAGGGCAAACGCATGGCTATTGTAAATCTTGAAAATTACCGCTAGCCGATATTCCCTATTTTCTATCCATTATCCGGCAAGAATAAAATACCGCTCCTTAAAATTGTTAATTAGTCATATTAACATTAACTTTGTGCGATGACAATATTCTTGACATGATAAATTTAGGACAGAACAATAATCTGGAAGTTGCCCGGCTGGTCGACTTTGGAGCATATCTTACCGATGGGGAGGGCAATGATGTGCTCTTGCCGTCACGTTATATCGCCGCCCCGGTTCAGATAGGGCAAAAAGTCGATGTGTTTGTATATAAGGACAATGAAGGACGTCCGGTAGCCACAACAGAGACTCCTCTTGCACGCGTGGGGGAGTTCGCATTCCTCAAGGTATCCGAAGTGAACAGCATCGGGGCATTCCTCGATTGGGGGCTGATGAAGGAGCTGCTTGTGCCGTACCGGGAGCAGAAGGCAAAGATGCGCGAAGGCGGGGTATATCTCGTATATGTGTATCTCGACCATACGACACAGCGTATTGTCGCGTCAGCGAAGATTGAGAAATTTATCGGGAATATCGTGCCCAGATATCGGGTAGGGGCACATGTCAAGGCATTGGTATTCCAGCAGGCAGAGGGGCTGGGATACCGTGTGATTGTCGACAATCTTCATTATGGCATGATATATGAAAGCGAGCTCTGTGCACCTTTGGAGCTTCAGCAGACTTTGGATGCATACGTCCGTAGGGTTCGTCCCGACGGTAAGATAGATCTCACCTTGGCAGGTGCTGCGCGTACCCGTGAGGCAGGGATTGCAGATCAGTTGCTGGCAGTACTCAAGGCATCGCCCGAAGGTACGGTTGCAGTTTGTGACAAGTCCTCTCCCGAAGAGATATACGAAATGTTCAAGTGCAGCAAGAAAGACTTCAAAAAGGCATTGGGCCACCTGTACCGTGAACGTATGGTGGAGATGACACATTGTGGAATCCGTCTTGTCCGTCCGTCAGTTGATGGCAGATAGGTGGTTTTGTTGGTCTGTTGACCATTTTTTGCACGAGTTATAGCCTAAATGTGAATTTTTTTTCGGAACTTTGTGAAAATATTTATTTGACGTTTATATAAACTACTCTAAATAATGAATTTCACAGCCGACCAGATTAGCCATTTGGTGAATGGCACAGTAGTAGGCGACGGCTCGGTAACAGTTAATACCTTTGCCAAAATAGAGGAAGGACATGCGGGAGCGTTGTCTTTCCTTGCCAATCCCAAATATACACACTGCATATACTCAACAAAGTCGTCAATTGTGCTCGTAAGACGTGATTTCGAGCCTGAATATCCCGTATCGGCTACTCTGATAAAGGTTGATGACCCTTATCAGACCCTCACCGGGCTGCTGACAATGGTGAACGACATGATGTCTCCCAAGCCTGTAGGCATAGAGCAGCCATCGTATATTGCACCAGGGGTAGAACTCCCGGAAGATGTATATGTAGGGGCATTCGCCTATATAGCTGCTGGCGCTGTGATAGGACGTGGTGCAAAGATATATCCGCATACATATGTCGGGGCTGATGCCGTTATCGGAGAAGATACCGTAATCTATCCTGGCGCAAAGATTTACCATCGGTGTCGTATAGGTGCGCGTTGCATTCTGCATGCAGGGGTGGTAATAGGCGCAGATGGATTCGGGTTTGCCCCCGATGCCAATGGGGTATACACAAAGATTCCTCAGATGGGCATAGTAGAAATCGCTGATGATGTGGAGATTGGTGCTAACACGACTGTCGACCGCGCCACCATGGGGTCTACCCGCATCGGCCAGGGGACAAAGTTGGACAACCTTATAATGGTTGCCCATAACGTAGAGATTGGCGAACATAACGTCTTTGCATCCCAGACAGGCATTGCAGGCTCGACTAAGATCGGCTCGCATTGTCAGATTGGCGGCCAGTCAGGTTTTGCCGGCCACATACATGTCGGCGACCATGTAATGGTAGGGGCTCAGTCAGGAATACCAGGTAACCTGCCTGATGATTCAAAAGTGATGGGCTATCCGTGTGTCCCTGTAAAGGAATTTTACAGGAACTCCGCATATGTACGCCGTCTTGGCGAGCTTTTTGCCAAGATAAATAAGCTGGAAGGCGGTATTGCAGCCGGCTGTTCCGGTAATGAAAAATAATAACCGATATTATCCTATAATCAAGAATGAAACAACTGACACTTAAAGAATCTTTTACCGTCAGCGGAAAAGGTCTGCATACAGGGCTTATGATAGATGCTACATTCTGTCCGGCCTCCGACAACCACGGATATAAGTTCCAGCGTGTTGACCTTGAGGGTGAACCGACAATTGATGCCCTTGCCGAATATGTAACCACTACAGTCCGTGGGACAGTGATTTCACATGACAATGTCACAGTAGGGACTATCGAGCACGCTCTCTCTGCTCTATATGCATCAGGCATTGACAACTGCCTTATCAAGATCAACGCCCCGGAGATGCCTATCCTTGATGGAAGTGCAAAATTTTATGTTGAGGCGATCGAGCGGGTAGGGCTTGAGGAACAGCAGGCCGATAAGGACTTCTATATCGTCAAGCGCAAGATTGAGGTATGCGACCCCAATACAGGCTCTTCGATAGTGGTTCTCCCTGATGATGAATTGAGCCTTGATGTAAAGGTCAATTTCGATTCACCTGTCCTGGCAAACCAATATGCTACACTTGATCATATTGAAGACTTTGGCAGCGAGATAGCTTCCAGCCGTACGTTTGTGTTCGTGCGTGAGATCGAACCGCTCCTCAAAGGTGGACTTATAAAAGGAGGAGACCTCGACAATGCTATCGTCATATATGATTCCCCGATGAGTCAGGAGACGATTGACCATATCGCCGACCTTATCGGAGTTCCCCATAAGCATGTGTCCGAATTCGGATATATCAACGATGGTCCGCTTATGGCAGAAAATGAGCCTGCACGCCATAAACTTATGGACGTCCTGGGTGATCTCGCGCTCATTGGCCGTCCCCTTAAAGGAAAGGTCATCGCCACACGTCCGGGACACACTATAAACACTACATTTGCAAAGCAGATACGCCGTGAGCTCAAGCGTCAGGATGTGCAGGCTCCTGTCTACAATCCTACCAAAGAGCCGCTGATGGACGTAAACCAGATACGTGCCCTCCTTCCACATCGTTTCCCCTTCCTGCTGGTGGACAAGATTATAGAGAAAGGCTCCCAATATATCGTAGGCCTTAAGAATGTTACCGTCAACGAACCATTCTTCCAGGGGCCTTTCCCGCAGG
>VSPW01000152.1 GCA_009775535.1 Muribaculaceae bacterium | reverse complement strand
AAATGCATCTGCGGTTTTCATACCGCAAATTTAACACTTTTCCAAAAATTCATGCACCGGCATTTCGGCTTGACCCGGTCTTTCTTCTTTAGGAATGCCATGTCGATAAATGACATCCCGCGGGTATAGAACGAGAACATGAATAGGTCGCGAGCATAATCGAGTTGCGGAAACAAGCTTAGGTCAAGATTCTTGATTTCCTTGATGGTCTTTGCCGAGAGTGCGCGTTTCACTGTTTTGTCTATTCCCGTGTACACATGACGGAACGGAAATCTTTGCACGGTGATTTCCTTCTCTACGGCTCTGTTGTATATGGCGCGGAGATTGCGCATATAAAATGAGATTGTATTCTTGCAGACCCCGGTTTCTTTCAGCCATTGCTCGTATTCCAGCATGAGACTGGAATCCATGTTGTCAATCGGAACATCGCACTCATCCCTGAACCGTTTAAAGCTGTTGATAGCGGTGGTATATTTGGCGGCAGTCTGACTTTTTCCGATCTGCGTCATGCGGCTGATTATGTCACAGGCAAAAGAGATGAAACATCCGTCGCCGTCCGTTGCATTGAACAGTTCGACAACCTTGTCCGTATTATACGGAACACCTGCTTTCTCAAGTCGGGCTATAATCCCTGAAAGTCGTGAGGCATTGGAAGCCAACACCTCGCGTAAATATGACAAATAGCAACTCCTGCCCTCATCACAACCGGGTGGTATGACGATCTTTGAATCCATGGCGTTCCATTCGTATGGGAACAACTTGTATCCTGTATAGATTTGTCGGGTCACACGATTGTGGATGACCTGATAAAAAAGCGTACCCGCTTTGTCGAGCTGTAAAGATGCCCTGAACTTGATTTTCACCGTAGCCATTATTTTTTCTATGGTTTAATATTGATATTTTACTTATCATTTTTATACATTATAAATAATAAGTGACATATCTTTATTAAAATGGATGTCATTCGGCATACAGTAGTTTTCGTATCAATCGGCTTTTAAGTAATTCGTCCGCCTGTATCGAGTTCACACACCGTATCAGAGACTATATAGAGGGCAAACAGACGCTGAAACAGATTGCTTCCAGATATGGTGTTTGTGAAAAGACCATATCTGGAAGCTAGATGACTTGCGGTATATCCATAAGGTCACATTCTTGGGCTATGTGACCTTATGGATACTACATATTGGGGAATTATATCCAGAATTATTTGCCTGTGCCGAAACGGGATGTGTCAATTGAGGTTTCTTTGGGTCTGAATCCGTTGAATCGCCATATGAATGCCAACTTAAGATTGCGCGTCATGTCATGTACATTCATACGGTAGTCTTGTCCGGCATGATTGATTGACATTGACGGAGACCAGCCATTAAAAATATCATTCGCTTTAAGGACCAATTCACAGCATCGTTTCTTGCTGAATTGCCACTTTATGCCTGCATCAATCTTCCATATGCCCGATAGTGAGGCCAATCCTTGTAGCGATGGCGAAATATATGCGAAGTCAACAGAAAGTGCGACCGGACAGCTTTGGCTAAAACGGATGGTATTGTCCAATGCCCCATAAAAAATCCATTTGCTATTATCAAAGCTGATGTCGTGATATTTATCGGCTTTTTCCCTCTGGTTAAACACATTGACAACAGCTGCCGCATTCCAGACGTCACCAACATTAAACGGCACGTTTATATTCATCCCGAAAGTGCGCCTATAGTCCATGTTGATGGTCTGATATATCAGTTTAAGCTCATTTGGCGATTGATATGGCAATTGCACACTTGTCTTGTCTCCGTATTGAAAATAGAGCGTGGCTACATATTTTTGCCTGAAAATATAGGAGAACTGCATGGCGTAATTGAGATAAGGCAAAAGATTCGGATTGCCAATCACCATACTGTAATCATTAAGATTGCTTGTCCCGCCATGTAACTCCCAATATGACGGATATATACGCTGTGATGTAAAATTCAGTTGGAATATGCTTTTAGGTGTTTTATAGTATGTGCCACCAAGCGATGGAATAAAATTCCAACTGTGTCCGTCGCCATTGCGATAGTATTCTATTCCGGCATTTGCTGATAACGACAGTCCACACCTGAAGCTATGCTGCATACCGATATATACATCTGCAATATCCTCTTTCAGATTGTTATCAAACCCCATCTGTGCCGGTAGCTGATACGTCTGGCGACTATTATCACAGGCATGCCTATATTCCGCGCCATAGTTTAACTCGACTCCTCCTAAATTGTGTGTCTGGTCAATATAGAAATGGATGCGGTTGACACTTTGGACATTTGTCGTTGTCACAAGTTCTTGATAAGAAGGTAGTGAATACAGGTGCTGAGTTCGATTTTCACCATAATTCGTATAATCACCTCCGATAGACAATCCAAACGGCGCAGTGTAATTTACAGCAAAATTGTGATAAGTTATAGGTGCACCATATCTTGAATCGTTCACGGTCGAGCCCAATGTGCCGGTTGTAATTGATTTTCCTGAAATGGATGACGTGATTTGACCGTTGTAGACTACACTTATTTTACTTCTTTGCGAGAAATTGTATGCAGCTGAGGCATAAATAAGGTTGGATAGATTACGGCCAATACGGCGATTGTCTTCCTCAATCATTGTTCTTGTGCCGTCATAAAGATGATTTGAGAAAGACTCTTCCCTATTCCACGACTTTGTACGCGAAAAAGAACAATTAATATCGAAAGCCCATTTTCCTACAGCATATGCTGCGGCCAATCCGACTCCATACGAACCATAGTGGGCCTGATTATATCCCATGCTAGCCTGTCCTTGCAGACCATCAAGCGGTGACGGCGTTTTCAACACAACATTGATGACCGCACCGTTGACATGATATTTTGCTGGGGCTGCATACATTACCTCTACATTTTTCAACCGGTCAACCGACGTGGAATAAAGCAGTTGATAAAGATTCTGAACCGGCATATTAGTGGGTTCACCGTTAAGTATAATAGTAACATCGGATGCTCCAGCAAGGCCAATCATGCCATTGTTGTTCACCACCCCAGGGAGATGCCCCAAGGCATCAAGCACATTAGTCACCGGCTTGTCCTTGACAATTCCCGGCAAGTCAACGACCATAATTCCGTTTTGCCCTTTGACTTGTGGCTTTTCTCCTTTCACGACAACCTCATTGAGACCTTGAACCAAGATTGTGTCAGGTAGTTGTTCCGTTTGAGCAAAACCAGCGAAGCAGATCAGCACTGCCAACAAAAAGGATATCTGTTTCATACGATTGAAGTTTATTATAATACATGCAAAGTTATGGGCAACTATGTCAAGAATAATCCTGTCCATTCTTATTTAGTCTTGACAACTCCCTTATTTAGACTTAAACCGCGCGTCTATTAACTTATTGCATGCCAAATTATAATAAATTAGCCACGTAGAACGCTTTCAGACATATAATATAGGCCTGAAAGCGGAATGCCTTGATGTTGAACCACAGAAAAAGGGACATGCCACCAAGGTTTTATGTCAATTCCTAGATCTGATCAGCGACCTGTAAGTGCTGGAGGCAGCTGGGGCATTGCTCCTGATTGCGAACAGACATAGGCAGATGTGGCAACTGCTATCTTATGGGCTTCCTCTATGGTATGGCCTTTTAGGATGGATGAAATGTAGGCTGCCGTGAATGAGTCCCCTGCCCCAACGGTATCGGCAACGTCGACTTTTGGTGTCGGCTGAAATGAATCCTTATCCCGGGTGAATACATAGCTGCCATTGACTCCACATGTCAGAATAAGCATCTTCAGGTCGTATCTTTCCAGGATTAGCCTACACTTGTCTTGCATATCCACATCACCTATGCCAAACATCTTGCCTACAGTCTCTATTTCCGCATCATTTATCTTCAGTATATCGCACCGCTTAATTGAGTCCTCCAGGATTTTTTTGCTGTAGTATTCCTGCCGCAGGTTTGCATCAAACACTACAAGACATTCCTTTCCTACTGCATCCAGAAAGCGGTTGATGGTTGCCCGGGATATACCGTTCCTCTGCGCAAGAGACCCGAAACATACTGCTTTGGCTTGTTTCGCAATCGATTCAATGTCACCGGTATATGGAATGTTGTCCCACGCCACTCCTTCTTTGATGTCATATCGGGGCACTCCCAAGTTGTCCAACCCGATTTTCACAGTACCGGTAGGAAATGACACTTTTTCAATGTGATGTTTCACATTCTTGCCTGAAAGCGCATCTATCATTTCCAGTCCTAGCGCATCATCACCTACAGCACTCACCGCACAGCCGTCAAATCCGAATTGTGATACATGATATGCAAAATTGGCAGGTGCACCTCCCAATTTTTTACCCTCTGGAAGCATATCCCATAAAATCTCGCCTATTCCGACTACTATATCTTTCATAATATCCTTTTTATTTGCAATGAACTTATGCTTGCAAATGTAGTAATAATTATAATAATTACAACCCGATATCATGAATTGCTTCTATATAGTATGTGCCTATATATGCAAAGTTTTTTCCAACGATGTCAATGTTCTCTTTTTGCCTGGATTTGTGCCGTCCCTTTCCAAAGGGGGCGTGCGGGTGATGCTCCGGGGGCATCTTTGGGGCGGGACGCGTTCGCCTGTGCGTCCCTGGCGGCTTTCTTAAGGCTGCCTGTCCCGGGAAACGGCCG